>JAQUKI010000171.1 GCA_028719225.1 Fidelibacterota bacterium
GGCTTAAAAGTCGCCGATACCATCCACAGGAACGGATAGGCAAACATCAACCCGCCCACAATCAGCAAAATGTATATCAGAGTTTTTTTCATCAGTCTTTTCTCTCGACGAACTTTTTCTGGAGTAAAACTACCAAAAGGATAATAAATGCAAAGAAAAAGCCGAGTGTCGCCGCGTAACCCATGTGCCCGAAATAGAACGCCTGATTATAAATGTAAAGCATGGCCGACAGTGTACTGTTCATCGGCCCGCCGCCGGTCATGACGAACGGTTCGATAAAAAGCGAAAAACCGCCGATGGTTGACAAGATCACCACCAAAACCATTGTGTTATTCAAAGCCGGCAACGTGATGTGGAAAAATTGCTGCACCGGCCGCGCTCCGTCGATTTCAGCGGCTTCGTACAGATAGCGCGGAATGCCCTGCAAACCAACCAAGAAAAGTACAATATACAATCCGACGTTTTTCCAGGTCGCCATGATCGCGATTGACGGCATCGCCCAATTGGAATCGATCAGCCAGGGAATTTTCGACAGGCCGATCTTGGTTAACAGCAGATTCAGGAGTCCGGTTTCGTAGGCGAAAAGTTGTTGCCACAAAATCGTGATAACCACTCCGGATACGATCACCGGCAGAAAGTAGAGCGCCCGGAAGAAACCTTTTAATTTGATTTTCTGGTTCAATAATATCGCCAGCAAAAGTGCGATCGTTATTTGCAGAGGAATATGAATCACGAGGAAAACCAGCGTGTTGCGGATCGAAACAAAAAACTGAACATCATGAAAAAGACGATAGAAGTTCTTTAGTCCTACCCATTGCATCGGCGTGACGATATTCCATTTGTGGAAAACCAGGATAAAGGAAAAGATCAGCGGAAAGCCGATGAACAGGCAGAAATATAAAATGTACGGCAGGCTCATCAGGTAACCGGTTTTGTCGCCGCGTTTTTTTTTCATTGGCATAGATTTCATTGCGGACGGCTCCATTCGATAATAACCTGTGCGCGTTTGGCTGCATTGGCGACGGCTTCTTCCGGCATGCGTTTTCCGTAAATCGCACAGGCTTCGTATTCCTGCGAAATGGCATCGAAAATCTCTTTCAGCACTGAAGAACCATCGACGCCACGGGTATAAATGGCCTGTTCGGCGAATTTCGTCATCATCGGATTTGCTGCGAAATATCTATGGTAGAGCGGATTCGTTGTCAGATTTTTTCGTAATGGAATCTGGCTGCATACTTCCAGTAATCTGAGATCGGCCTGCTCAGTAATTAAAAATCTGGCAAATTGCCAGGCCTCGGCGGGGTGTTTGGTCGTGCTGAAAATCGAAATATTTTTATGATCGCCGTAAGTATAGACCGGACCTTTATAATCGTCAGGCACCGGTACCGGAAAAATGTCGTACTCGAAGCCGGGCTTTTTGAATTTTTCCACATGGGTAATGTTCCAGGGACCGGTAATAATCGTCGCAAACTTTTCTGCCAGAAAATTGTCGCCCTGAAAGGTTGTCCGGGGAAAATAGCCCTGACGATAGATTTCCTGGAAAAACCGGAAGACTTTTACAGACGCGTCACTTTCGAAACAAATATCCGTGCTGTCGAAGAGTGTTTTCCCGCCTGAAGCAGCAATGTAATGCGTATAATAATCGAAAAATCTCTGCCACCAGATTGGCCGGATGTCCTGATAACCCATCCATTGATCCGCCCGTCCGTCGCCGTTCAAGTCCTTTGTGATTGCCTTGGCAGCTATCAGATATTCACTGTAAGTACGCGGTAGGCGTTGAATGCCGGCTTTCCGGAACATGCGCTTGTTGTACATGATCATGATCGGATTGGTTTTCCAGGGGATCTGGTAATAATGCCCGTCCGGCGCCCGGAAAGATTCGAGCAATTCCGCCGGCATCCGTTCCGTCAGATAGTCTAAAAAATCCGGGAACTGGTCGAGACGCACCAGGCCACCCGATGATGTAAAATCGTCCATAGCCCCCGGCCACATATTGGCACAGATATCCGGAGTCGTTTTGCCGGCGATGGCGGCCAGGAGCGCTTCTTCCGAAGACTGGCTGGCCGGAATCGGTTGTAATTTCACCTGAATTTTCGGGTGACTCGAATTCCATTTATTAACCAATTCCGTCGCCAGGTCAATCTCGCTCTGATTGGACGCGCACCAGTATGTCAGTCGGACGACATCTCGATCGGCCACGGTTGGCGCCGTTCGTTTTTTTTCGCAGGAAACACAGACAACACACAAAAGGAGAAGGAAGATGATTGTTGCTCTGCTCTGTGTCATATTACCTGCTTAAAATTGGATATCTAAAATTTCACGCGGCAAAGTAAAATTAAAACAAATGGTCGTCCGATAACCGGTTTTTTCTCTGATAGTCGTCCATCCTTCGGTCAATGGTTGGCCGTTCAATATAATCCCCGCCGGTTTCGTTGGACTGATGATAACAGTTTCGTTGTTTTGTGAAACGATTCCACTGAGAGTCACGAACAATTGCCGATCCTGAAATTTGCATCGCCGCAGAATTGCATTGGTACTTTTCAGATATGGCTCTTTTGGCGCACCCAGGATGAATTCAACTTCTTTAACCGCCGGCATTTCGTCCGGAAAAACTGCCGAATTAACTGCTTTCCCGTCATATTTAATTAACTTGATCGTTTCACCACGACCTGAAATATCGACCATAACCTGCTGGCCGTTGACAAACAATGTGAACCGGCATTTTTTTTGACCTTTCGTCAGGAACGGATCGATCGTGATATTCCAGTCGTTTTCCGTAACGCCGTAGAGTTGATAAAGGCTGTTAAGATACCAGGCGCCAGCCCACAGAAAATTCGGTTTGTCGACGGTTCCATACTCGGCCGGGTTTTCCTTATTGGCATTGCGGACTTCATAATAGGCCGGCTGACCGTTCGGCCCTGCTAAAATTCCATTAAATGACATCGTCTCGTCGATAAATTCCGCCGCCGCCTGTTTTTCTCCATTAGCGATCAATGCCATGGCGTACCAGGCATTGCCCTGCGGCCAGATACCGCCATTGGCGTAATAGTATTCGGCGCCGACTTCGTTGCCGACGAACTTGTAAAAATCGCCCAGAAGGTGAAAATCCATTGGAAAAACATTATAGATGCCGACTTTTTCATCGAGCAGTTTGACTTTGGCGGTTTGAACCAGCCGGTTTTGTTTATCATTATCCAACAAGCCATAGTGAGCCGCCAGCAGTGAACCGATGTAATAATGCTTGTCCTGTGAACCGTCGTCATTAAAATTGATCAGATAATTTTGTTCGGCGCTCCACAGTTTATCAATCAGCGCCGCCTGCATGCTGTCCGCCAGGACTGCATATTCATCGATTTTTGCGGGATTCTTTCGCAATACGGTCGAGATATAATTATAGTCGCGCAGGGTTTTGATCGCCAGAATTGTCATGTACGAGCGCGAGCCGTAATTGTGTCCGATGTCCCACCAATCCGGCCGGTATGACCACATGAGGTTATCGGCTTCTTTCGTCAATAAAGACCGCTCGACACAGACAGTTAGGTACGGATAAAGTTTAGCGGCAAATTCAGTCTCACCGGAATGCCGCAGATATTTGGCTGTAACCTGCACGAACCAGAAATTATTCCAGTTATCGGAGCTGGCAAATTCGGTCACATATTTTCCGTCTTTCCAGTAATAAGCATGCGGAATGACCAGATCTTTATCGGCATGCCGGACGATATAATCCAGGTCGCGCCGTACTCGTTTCAGATCGAAATTAACGGCGGCTAGATTTGAGACCAATACATCATGTGTGAAATAGAAGTTGTATTCGGCCGGACAGGGCATCGGAACCACTTCGCCATCAAGATAATGCGCGTTCGCTTCCATCTCGGCTTTGGCCCAGACAATCGAATGATCAGTTTTAACATCTCCGGTTTGAAGCGGATTGGAATTGGTGGCTTTTTTCAGAACAGATGCTTCGTAATCTTGAATTTCCTGTTCGTAGTTTTCCTGTAAATATGCTACGATCGAACGACCTTCGTCCTGATTCGCCGAACCAATGAGTTGGACGATTTTGAGGGTGTCGCCGGGCGCCAATTCGTGCCGGTAGGTGAAATGTGCGCTTGGTTTGTCCGTTTTTCCCGGGGTAATTGTGACCGGTCTCTCGCCGGCATTAGATACGAACACCCTAGCTTTGTGAGCGTCGGCATCCGCGAAATTCGTGTAAATCGTCGCACTGGCAGAATCGCATTCGACAGCCGCTTTGTCGATTACCCTAAAAGTGTGGCAGGTGCGGATCGACGTAAACAGCCGCGTTTCGAACTCGAACATTTCGTTCTTATTCAGACGATTGATGATTTGGTAGGTAACCACCATAGCCGGTTTCTCACCGCAAAAATGATAAGAAACGTTGATGTCGCGCGCTGATTCTTTGTCGAAAAATTCGACCGAATATGGCGTTAGTTCAAATTCGACCGGTTTGCGGCCGATTGACTCGCGCGGACCGTCGCCGATTTTCAAAAACCATTCCGCGACAAATGATGTATCGCGCTTCCAGTAATCCTGACTGCGGTCGATGCTGTTCGCCACCGGGTAGAAAAAACTGATGCGCTGCGGAATCATGTAACTGTGATGAAATTCCGCACCGACGAACGGCCCGCCGACCTCGATCTTGGCATCGCCTTTAAAAGTAACGGCCAGATCGCCCGGACTGACCTTGCGCGTCGGAGAACAGCCCGGAAACACGATAGTAATGAGGAGCAAGCCGGCCTGAATGATTTGGAGAAATCGAATTTTATTCATGTTGATACTCAAACTCTTTCTATTTCAGTTTTACACATTTTTTGACTACCGTGAAATCTCCAGCGCTCAGGCGAATGAAATAAATTCCCGAACTCACGTTTTGGGCGTTCCAGACTGCCGAATAATGTCCTGCCGGTTTATTGCCATCGACCAAGGTTTGTACCAACCGCCCGGTCAGATCGAAAACCTGCAACTTTACCGGAACTGCTTGAGGCAGATCGTACTCGATCGTGGTAACCGGATTGAAGGGATTCGGGTAATTCTGAGACAATTTGAAAGCAGTCGGTATTTTTTCCGGCTCGCGCTGGATGGCGCTCGGTTCGGTATAAAGTTGCGCGATTTCCTCGAACGACAGCGCGTAATCGTAAATGCGGACATCGTCCAGCGTGCCCTTAAAATTATAGGTACTGACGCTGGGTAAAACCTGTCCGATCATGAGGTCGATTGTGGTCGTTTTAATCGCACCGGAAAAAGCTGTCTGGCTGGTTAAAGCGCCATTGACATACAACAGCATATTAGTTCCGTCATAAATTCCAACCACATGATACCACTGGTCAGTCGTGATTTTTGACTGGGAATCGATGTCCTTGATCCCGGTGGTCGTTTTAACAGTCCAGCGGATTTTCTTCTCGGGAATGATGGACACTTTCCAGCGGTTTTCCCAGTTG
>JAQUKI010000172.1 GCA_028719225.1 Fidelibacterota bacterium
TCTTCCGATCTTGGTCAGTTTGATTGTCGGAAGCTTTACACGAACCGCGAAAAATGGTTGGATCATAATTCGATGGTTTTGGAATTGACCGGTCGGCACCAATCCCATAGTCTTTCAAAATCGCGACGTATGTGATGTCCTGAATCAGATCGTCTGCCGATTCAGGCGCGAAACGTTCTCCAGTCTCCGATCGCGATTCCCGGCCGACGCGATATTCACAACCGGCCAGAGCGAGAGCGTCTCCATATTCCGTCGCTTCGATGGTGATTTGACTCAATATGCGGAGTTTTACGCCTTGATTATCGAAAAATTCAGCGCCGATGACGCGGTTGGATTTTTTCAAGATAGATGCGATCCGATACCCTTTCAAAACGGTCAATGTCGATTCCGCATCGCACATGTCTTGAAAAATCTGCTGTCCGACATGCGGCTCGAAAAGTGTGTTGCTGACCCAGCCGGTTTCGACGGTAGACGCGGAGCCGTAATGATCGTAAAGTTTTTGCCGGAATTCGCCCCAAAGTCCGGAAGGAAGCTGGTTATTTCCGTCGGTTGCGCTGACGCCTGCCGCAGTCAACATTCCGCCTAACCACGCTGTTTCTTCAATAAGAATGACCTCGATGTCCAGACGCGCGGCCTGGATCGCCGCGCAGACACCGCTTGCGCCGCCGCCGATCACCAACACTTTCGTTTCCAGAATTTTCATTTCACTTCCAATTGCATTCACTCAAGTTTTCATATTTAAAACCGGCAATAAACTAAGACACTTTTATCCAATTAATCAACGGCTACTTTTGATTTTCGGCTTGGAAACCGAATGGACGTTGGTTATATTTTTCCGAACCTTGATGACTGTTAAACTGGAAATATGAAGAATCTGATGTCATGGAAATAATCCAAATTACGCTGTTTATCGGCCTGTTTTTAATTATTTCGCTCGCTATGTTCTTTCGGAAAATTCCCGCTCTGATCGCTCTGCCGGTTATGGCGTTTTTAATCCCGTTGATCGGCGGCGTTTCGCTCCAAGATACGATTCAATTGGTTATCGGACAGGGAACGCTCCGGTTACACACGGCTTACACGGTCGCATTCTTTGGAAGCATGTTGAGCATTTTTTTACAAAAGACGAAAGTAGCCGAAAATTTTATCAAGATCGGCGCCGAACTCGCCGGCGATAATCCATGGAGCATCGCCGTTCTCATGTTATCGCTCATTGCTTTGCTCTTTACAACACTCGGCGGGCTGGGCGCAATCATCATGGTTGCGACGATCGTCCTGCCGATCATGTCATCCATCGGGATCGGACAGATGACAGTCATTGGAATTTTCCTGTTCGGACTAAGCATCGGCGGGATACTCAACGCCGGAAATTGGGCGATTTACATTAATGTGATGAATTTGTCGGTCGATGAGATCAAGCCTTTTGCGTTGATGATGTTCGGGATGACGTTTATCATCGCGCTGATTTACATCACGATCCAGTTATACCGCGACGGGCACGATCTGAATCTGAAAAAGATCATTATCACGACCGTGGCAATTGTTTTAGTCATCGGCGCCGGAGTTTTAGTATACCAATCGGTCGGTGACTCGGCTCGGCAAGTATTCAAATCCGGTTTAAACATTATTGGAAAAGGGATTAAATGGATAACCGGCGTTGGTTTGAGCGCGCTATTCATCTGGAATATTTTACGAGCGTTTTGGCGAAAATCTGACGAAGAGCGGAAGATACACTGGTCAGCGTATCTGACGCCGCTCGTTCCATTATTCCTGATTTTATTATTCCGGATTGATTTCATAGCGGCGTTTATAACCGGATTGATTTACGGCTATATGGCGACTTACAGAAAAGGCAGCCTGAATCTATTCATTCGCTCGGTTTTTGAAGGCGGAGCCGTCGTGATGCCGGCGATCGTTTTAATGTTTGGGATTGGAATGTTGCTAAACGCGATCATCGGACCCGGCGGATCCTGGGCGGCGGAACATCCGGAAGGCTGGCCGGTTTTGAATTTATTACAACCGGCGATGCAGTCAATCATTCCGCATTCTCCGTGGGCTTATGTGCTGATTTTTGGCTTGGCAGCGCCTTTGGCGTTATATCGCGGGCCGTTGAATGTTTGGGGCATGGGTTACGGACTCGCCGCTATTTTGCTCGCAAGTGGCATGAATGCCGGTGCGATTATGGCGATGTTGATGGCGGTCGGACAGGTGCAAGGTATCAGCGATCCGACGAATACGCATAACGTTTGGTTGGCGAATGAGATGCAGCAGGACGTTCAAAAAGTGTTATGGAATACAATTCCTTATACTTGGGCGGTCGCGATGTTAGGGTTAATCGTCGCGGCGGTATGGTTTATGTAAGATGAAAAGAAAAATTAAAATCGGCATTGATGTCGGCGGCACATTTACACATGCCGTCGCGCTGAATATCACTGACTACTCAATCGTTGGAAAAGCATGTGTTCCAACGACGCATACGGCTAAAGAAGGCGTAGCAAAAGGCGTTGTTGATTCGCTGCGAATGCTGCTCGAACAGACGAAAATTCAGCCCGAAGAAATCATTCTGATTGCGCATTCCACGACTCAGGCAACAAACGCTTTGCTCGAAGGCGATGTCGCGATGGTCGGCGTTATTGGAATGGGCGTAGGTATCGAAGGTAAGATCTCACAAAAAGACAGCAATCCGAAGAATATCTCGCTGGCGCCTGGTAAATTTCTCCAAACAAAATATACCTATCTCGATCTGGAAAAACCGCTGACCGAACAACAGGTTCAAACCGCTATCGAAGGTTTGATGCGTGACGGAGCACAGGTCATTGTCGCCTCGGAAGCATTCGGCGTCGATCATCCCGAAAACGAGGAGTTCGTCGCCAATATCGCCAATAAAATGGGGTATCTGTCAACGGCTGCCAGTCACATTTCCAAACTTTACGGACTAAGAATCCGGACGCGGACCGCCGTTATCAACGCGAGCATGATGCCGAAAATGCTTGAAACCGCGAACATGACCGAAGAATCCGTCCGCAAATCAGGGATCGACGCACCGCTAATGATCATGCGCTCGGACGGCGGGATTATGGACATAAGCGAGATGCGTAAACGCCCGATCCTCACGATGCTTTCCGGACCGGCGGCCGGTGTCGCGGCGGCGCTGATGTACGTAAAGATCAGTGATGGAATTTTCATCGAAGTCGGTGGAACATCGACGGACATTTCTGTCATCCGAAACGGTAAACCACAGGTGAAAAGCGCGCAGATCGGCGGCAATCGACTTTTTCTGCGCACGCTGGATGTCCGAACGCTCGGCATCGCCGGCGGTTCGATACCAAGAATTCAGGACAATCGTGTGATCGATGTCGGCCCGAGAAGCGCGCACATCGCCCGGCTCCCGTATATCGCATTTTCAGAGGAAACTGATTTCTCGGATGTTGAACTTGAGAAGATTCGACCGCTGGAAACCGATCCGGACGATTACGCAGTCGTCCGGAAAAAAGATGGCCGGCGGTTTGCTTTAACACCGACAGAAGCCGCCAACTTTCTTGGCTATGTGAAAGCCATTGGACACGGAGCCGCGAATCTTCCGGCGATTCGTTCATGCTTTAATGCGCTTGCGAAATCGATGAACAAGAGTGAATCGAAGATCGCCCGTGAAATCCTGACCGTTTCCGCCGAGAAAATCCAACCGACGATCCGCCAACTGATCCGCGAATATAAACTCGACGCATCGCTGGTAAAATTTGTAGGCGGCGGTGGCGGCGCATCGGCGCTGGTTCCGTTTTCCGCCGAGTTCATGGGCTTCGATCATCAGATCGCTGAAAATTGTGAAGTCGTTTCGGCAATCGGCGCCGCGTTGGGAATCATCCGCGACACCGTTGAACGAAGCATCATCGATCCGACGGAATCCGATCTATTAGCCATTCGTCAGGAAGCGATGAATTCTGTTCAATCGATGGGCGCCATTCCGGAAAGCATCGAAGTCAGCATCGAGGTCGATACGCGAAACAAACGTGTGTTTGCCATCGCCACCGGCTCAAGCGAATTACGCACCCGCGATCTTGACATCAGAGAATTGTCGGAAGAAGAATTATTGAAGATCGGTGCGGCGTCATTGAAAGTCGATGTTAATTTGGTAAAGGTTGCCGCAAAGACATCGTTTTTATCGGTCATAACGAGTACTTTCAAACACTCCCGGCTCTTTGGAATCGTCAAAGAAACCATTCAAAAAGCTCGAATTGTCAACCGTGAAGGCGTAATCAAATTGCAGGTCAACGATTGTCTCGTCGTTCAGACGGAAGCCAATCTGGTGAAATCGCGAATCAGTGAAGTTGTTGCCGAATTAACGACTTACGGCGATGCCGGAGCGCTTTTACCGGACATTTTTGTACTGATCTCCGCAAAGATCATCGACCTGACCGGTCTCGTTCAGATCGATCAGATTTTCGCCATTCTCGATATTGAGTTGAAGAAATTCCCATCTAATGAGCCGGTAGCGCTAATCGCAGCAGGGAAAAAGTAAGTATGAGCGAGATAAAGCTATAAATAAGGTTAAAAATCATTTGCTACATTCTTTGTGCCTTGTACGTTTGGTTGTGAATGTCCCGATTTAGAAAGGTAGAACATGAATGAACTGACGCCGAAAAGAGCAACAGGGTTAGACGCTTTGCGCGGTTTTGCGATTCTGACGATGGTGCTTTCGGGAGTGATTCCGTGGGGTGTTCTACCGTCGTGGATGTATCATGCGCAGGTGCCGCCGCCCGCTCACGTTTTCAATCCGAATCTTCCCGGCATAACCTGGGTTGATCTGGTCTTCCCGTTTTTCCTTTTTGCGATGGGCGCGGCAATTCCGCTGGCATTATCAAAACGCCGTGAATCCGGCGAATCGACGCTGAAGATTGTCGGTTATATCGTCGAACGGACTTTTTTACTGGGATTCTTCGCGATCATTCATCGTCACTTCAGTCCGTATGTGATCAGTCAGGAGCAGACCGCAACGACATGGTTATTGGCGTTGGCGGGATTCCTCGTGATGTTTGCCATCTACATCCGAACGCCGAAGAATTGGGACAAAAAACTCGGTTATGGCGTTAAGATCGCCGGTTGGATAGGCGCAGTTTTGATGCTCGCTCTACTGAAATATCCCGACGGAACCGGCTTCTCGCTCCAACGAAGTAATATCATTTTAGTCGTGCTGACAAACGTGTTTTTCTTTGGCTCGATCATCTGGCTGCTGACGCCGAAAAACATCCTGCTGAGATTGGCAATTCTCGGCGTCTTTTTCGGATTCCGGCTGTCGCACGAATTCGGCGGCTGGATCGGCTGGCTCTGGAATTTCTCGCCGATCCCATGGATGTACAAAATGGACTACCTCAAATATCTGTTCATTGTTCTGCCCGGAA
>JAQUKI010000173.1 GCA_028719225.1 Fidelibacterota bacterium
AATAAACGTACTCGACGCCTTCGTGAACCGTTCCTGAAACCATTCCCTGAATATGCCCGTTGAGTTAGACCTGAACGGTATGCAGAATTTTTTGCTCGGGATTCTGTTTGAGCAGGATTTTAATCCGCCCGTCCAGCGCGACGTAATTGATAAAAACGTCGTTGCTATCTCTCGTGAACGTGAAATAATTGGCCAGATATCTCTGCATCAGCCGAGTCCGGTACCATGTCCCGCCGGTCGCCGAGACGATCGGTTGCCCGTTGTACAGCGCGATGCTGTCGTTGTAGGCGATGACGCTCAGATAGTGATTCGGCGAGGCGTTTATCCACGCCAGCAGTTTGGCGCCATAATCGTTAGTATAATTGTAATCGCTGTCGAGAAAAGAAATACGGTCGATCTCATCCGGTATTGCTGTTACCGCGTTCATGTATCCAAAGGTAAAACTGCCGCCGCCGCTATGTCCGGTGAGAACGACGAACGGATTATACGCACTGAACATGCTTTTTAGTGAATCGACGACACTTTTGATGATCGCCGCGTTATTCGCGTATTTGCCGCGCCATGTCGGCCAGCTTTTCTGAACGGTTTCAAGATAAACGGTGACGACGTTGTATTCCGTGATGTGATTGCGGAGAAACCGCGTCTGCGCTCCGATGTGCTGAATGTCGTAGTGCCAATCGTCGCCGGTTTTCAGCACTTTTCCAATCGTCTGGTCGGTTGTGTTGCCGTTTGGTAAAGCGAAAAGTACTAATCCGACCGGTAAATCGGAGTTGAAAGACATGGGCGCCGGTGCGTTGATCGTGATGATGATTTCCGGATCGAACGTATAGGTTTTAATCTGCTCGGAATAAAAAGGCGACGCCGAAAATCCCGGCATATAGACCGGTTCGGAAAAAGCCGAAGAACCGAAAATGGTAATAAACACGGTTGGCAGTGCGAGTACAAAAAGGGTACGGAAGGATGGGAAATGTTTCATATCTTGTCTCCAGATAATTTGAAGAATCGTCTTATTTGGCCGGGGCGTAAAAACAGGTTTTGGGCGAGACGACCTTGCCTTGCTTTTTTAACGTGGCGATGATTTTCGCGACTTCGTCCTTACTCATACCGACGACTTCAGTGATATCGCCTGCTTTAACCGGCTTGCCCGCTTTTTTCATCGCATCAAGGATCACTTGCTCTTTGTCCGCCATGATAAACTCCTCGTTGATTCGGTTTAAATGAACGGTCAATTTTAAAACGGATAAAGAGAGAAAGCAAGCCGAAACCGGGACTTTCCTGTTGCAGGCTTGTTAAAAATACTTTATAATAAATGAGGAAAAAGTCGAATGGTTAATAGATAGAAAATTTTCATGATAAGTTCAACTCGATGGGAAATCGATCCGGTAGGTCTTTTATGTGTAAACATTTGTCTTTTTGGAGAATGGTGGTTGTGATGATCTGCATACCGATTCATTTCTCTGTCGCGCAGATCGCGGAAAACAACCGCGGAGAATATTTCTCCAAAAAGAAATATATCCCGGAGGCTTTACCGACCTGGAAGGAAAGCCGGGCGCGACTTCCGCGACCGATCCTCGAAGGAAAGCCCGGTTGGATGGAAATGTACTGGAAATGCTGGGAACTGGCGTTCGATCATTTGCGCCGGCCGCAACCCGGTTCGCCGTTCGTCTCGAACTACGTCGATGAAGCTTTCAACGACAATATTTTCCAGTGGGACACGATTTTCATGGTGATGTTCTGGCGCTACGCGCATCATATTTTCCCGGCGGCGCAGTCGTTCGATAATTTTTACTGCCGGCAACACGACGACGGTTTTATTTGCCGTGAAATCTGGGAAACCGGCGAAAAAGCGGGCGAAGATCATCATCTCAAGACCAGTCCGGAAGCCATCAATCCGCCGCTGTTTTCATGGGCGGAAGTCGAATATTATCGTGTATCCGGCGATAAACATCGGTTTGAAATGGTATTACCGGTGCTGGAAAAATATATTGAATGGTTAGAAACCAACCGCGTCAAAGCATCCGCACAACATGGTCTTTACTGGCAGAATGGGCTCGGTTCTGGCATGGACAACACGCCGCAGACGGGATCGGCATGGATAGAAATGTCCGCGCAGATGGTGATTCAGTATAACGATTTGGCGTTCATGGCGGAAGAGATTGGTCAGCCGGGAAAAGCGCAATTGTTTCGGGAACGAGCGAAAAGTATTTCGGAGAAGATCAATCAGTTGATGTGGGACGAACCCGCTGGTTTTTACTGGAACTTGGATGACGATAATAATTTTCAGAAATGCCAGACGATTGGATTTTCATGGACGTTGCTTGCCGGAATTCCATCGGTTAAACAGGCGAAGCGGTTGGCTGAAAATCTGATGAATCCAGATTTGTTTTACCGACGAATTCCGTTCGCTTCATTATCTGCCACTTCGCCGGATTATAATCCACACGGCGGCTATTGGCTCGGTTCTTCCTGGGCGCCGACAACCTATCAGGCAATCAAAGGATTAGAGAAGTATGGTTACAAGGAATTTACGGCGCAGGCGTCGGAGAAATATCTTGCCGGAATGTTCGAAGTCTTTCAAAAAACCGGCACCGTTTGGGAAAACTACGCGCCGGATATTTCCGAACCGGGCGACAATTCACGTAAAGATTTCGTCGGCTGGAGCGCTTGCGGGCCGATCGCACTATTGATCGAAAATGTCATCGGTTTACGACCGGATGCGATTCATGATCAAATCATCTGGCATTTGCATCGCACCGATAGGCATGGCATTGAAAATTTAGTGATCGGCAAGGCGACGCTTTCTCTTCTATGTGAAAAACGTCAAACGGTGCAAGATCCGGCCGTTCTGAATTTGATAACTGATCGACCTTTCCGGTTGATTGTAGTTTTTCCAAACGGGACTGAGACGATCGACCTGAAACCCGGTGAAACGCGGGTGACAGTCAATCCGATTTAAACTTAAAATCCGAAACGATCCATTCTCTGCTGGAGTCTTTCCTGCCGGATTTCCTTGTAACTTTTCTTCGACTTCGTGAATTGTGTCGGCTTCTTCAAGGATCCAATATTAACGATGAATCCATCATCGGAGATCGGATAAAAATTCATCACAATAAATTCTCCGGCGGCGCCTTTCATATTGATGCTCTTGGTGATATTGCCTTCATTATCGACATATTTGCTATAATCCGTGTCATAATTGATACCGTTATAGGCGACTATTTCAATATAGTATTCACCTTCCGTATCGAAAAATGAAGCCGGAACGGTAAAACTGGTTTTTAACGGCGACAATAGGGTATCGATTTCATGTTCGTCTTCATCGAAATCGTTACAAATATTAAACTCGATGGCGGTCGCATCCTGCACCGTTTCCCATTTAACGGTCAGGCTTTTGTTCAGTTGATGCGAATAAGGTGACGTCGGGCTTGTGATCACCGGCGTAGATGGCATGATGGATTTGCCTGTTGCGATCGTCTCTCCGTTATGCCGGACTTCCATTTCATATTCAGTGTGTTCAAGATATGAAATTTCCGAAGATGTATCGACATACATTGGAGAAAATTCCGATGAGGTGTCACAGACAACAGTCGCATTGTTAATAATGATTTCAGCATCTGTGATCGCTTCACCGGATTGTTCGATACTTGCGGCGGTACATCCCACCATTCCTCCCAAGGAATATATCTGAACGGCGACTTGATAATCATTCGTTGGCGTGTTGATTCCTGCTTTGGTGTAATCGTCGTTTTTCGCTTCATCGCATGAAAAGAAATCGATGCTGCAAGTGAAGGAAAGAAGAATGACTGCAAAAAGAAGTCTTTTCAGATTGTTCATGTTGTCCTCCGTATTTTAGTTTTATGGTTTAAGAGAATAAACGAGATGAAGTTGAACTGCATATCTTTCGGCAGTTTTTTCGTTCTTTTTCCGCGAGAAGAGATTGTCTGCAGCGTAACCGCCTTCGATTTCAAAACCGAGAATGTTCGAAAGTCTAATTCCTACTCCGCCGATTACCATTGCTCCGAATTTGTTCTTGGCAGAAGAACCGATTACAATTACCGCTGAATCAGTGATCGCTGTGATTTTTTTCTTTGCGAAATGGCTTGCCAAGAGTTCAAATCCGATGAAAGGCGTAACCGGTTTTTTCAGAAGATTCCACCGCGCTCCGCTGCTGAAGGAATAAATATCCTGCCGGGCATCCAAACTGGATGACGATAAATACATCATTCATGAGTAGGGCGGCGGGAAAATGCGCAGAGAATCGGTGTGACCATCCAAACGGTTGAATGTAAAACCGCTAAGAAAAGCAAGGCGTCCGGATTTTATTGTGTATCTCAATCCGAAATCGAGCGCCAGACCACTTTCGATAAACCGGTTGAATGTTTGATTATCACCTGATACATGATAATTGTTATATCGGATATCGAAAGTCTGTTTCGATTTCATTTGCGTCCAGCCGCCGCCGACGTTGAAACCGATTGATTGGGCAGAGAGCAAGTGGACGCCGAACACTAATGGAATCAGTGCCCAAAGTTTTCGTCTCATAAATCGATTCATGGCAAAACCTAATTTCCAAAGTTCCGAATTGCAAGATAAAATTCTAAGCCATGATTCCACCAGAGATTTCTTAAAAAGAATATCCGATTCCTGCTTTCACTAATGTCTGCTTGCGGTACTCGCCTGAAAACAGGTGACTATCGGCGAAGGTGAGTTCAATGGAATAATTTTTAATATTGTATGTGCCGCCAGCTATCAGATATAATGCCCTTAATTCATCATTGGTTAAACTTGTATTATAATTGGTATAAAATGCTCCTCCGGATAAGGTTAATTTCTTACCCAATGGGAAGCCTAAGTTGACGGCAATTTCCGATTGGTTGCTCGAAGGATTGTAGATGTTTTTCCACAAGACATAGGTCAAATTTTCAGAAAAGTAGAATCCGTAGGGGATTTCAAGATATAATCCGACTTGAACTTTTGTAGGAATGGATCCCGATATAGTGTTATCTTCTGATTCATGATTAAAACGATGCTTAAAATTGGTTTCCGAATCGAAAAATAATCCAACCAAGATCCGTTGAAATGTTTGATTATTAGCCTCCCATCGAATTCCTGCTGATATATTTCCTGAGTTCACTTTTTCATCAATATCGGATATTCCGGTAATTAAACTATCAATTGACTCTGAGTTATCTGATACGATCTGAAAATACTGTGAGTAGTTTAATTGATTATGGTTATACCGGAAACCGATTGTCACTGATTTTGATCGATTCAAACTGTAAGCGGCTGTAAATGAATATCGATAAACCGATTCTTGGAATGTGTAAGTATCGATATAGCCTTGGTTATTACCCCAAACCATCGTTCCCATTAATTC
>JAQUKI010000174.1 GCA_028719225.1 Fidelibacterota bacterium
CACGACGGGGCCGGCAGATAAATCAATAAACGGTCGGAAATTATTCGCCATCTGATCCACAAACAGAATTCGTTTGTATCCGATGAGAACCGGTAACAGTGTCAGACGTCGTTTATCAGTCCGTTCATAATAAGTTCCTGTCCAATAGTCATAAATCGGATAATCATTACTCCCTTTAACGACGAGCAAATTCGGCTGAAAGATAATCCGGTTCGACGGATTGATCGACCATTCATAATATCCGCCCGCACCGGAACCGCGATCCGTTGTGATCAATGATAGTCCGGCAAAACGATGGCGAATTTCCTTCGTTGCAAATTTGGTTTGAGCATTCGCCAGCCCGGTATAGCACAGCATCGGAAGAACCACGTACATCAAATTGATTTTTTTTGTTTTCATCATCGGCTTCGACCTTTTTGTCACCATTTCCGGCTGAATTTACATTATCATCCGAGAATCCAAAAGATTTTTACGACCAACGGTTTAAGATTAAAATGTACAAGCGATCAGTAAGACAGTCACCGGCAAAACGTATTTCCGATCGATAATTCAATTTGGCTATGTTATCCGACGATTTTTTCATTAAATTTGCCCGAAATTTGAAAGTTAATAGTATGCCAGACAGTGAAGTTCATTTCATAAAATTGACCCACAGCGAGCCGATCGACCGGACGAAGAATCGCCTGAAAGCTTTGTTTAAAAAAGCGGGATTGGACAAAATTCTCTCACCGGGTGAATTTGTCGCTATCAAGGCGCATTTCGGTGAAAAAGGAAACGTTACATTTCTCGATCCACGCTACATCGAACCGATCGTCCGTATGGTCAAAGCGAGCGGTGCGAAACCTTTTTTAACCGATACCTGCGTTTTGTATTCGGGCGCCCGCGACAACGCGGTCGATCACCTGTTGACTGCAAACGCGCATGGTTATAACATCGAAACCGTTGGCGCACCGGTTATCATTGCCGACGGAATTATTGGAAAAAATGAGACCGAAGTAGAGATCAACGCGCCGATTTTCCAAAAAGTCGCCGTTGCCGCCGAACTCGTCAGCGCAAATTCGATCATCGTTGTCAGTCACGCTACCGGTCACATCACAGTCGGAATGGCGGCGACGCTGAAAAATCTCGGGATGGGAATGGCGAGCCGAAAAGGAAAAATGACCCAGCATTCCATTTCAAAACCGATCATCAAGCCGGAAAGATGCATCGCTTGCGGAACCTGCACAAGATCGTGCCCGGTTCAGGCAATTACCGTCACCGAAAAAGCATTCATCGACGAATCGATCTGCATCGGGTGCGGCGAGTGCCTGGCCGTTTGCCGATATAAAGCGGTCAAATTCAGATGGAACAGCACCGCGGAAGAATTACAGAAACGGATCGTCGAACACGCACTGGGAATCATCAAACAAAAAAATGGAAAAATAGGGTACATCACATTTCTCCTCAACATGGCTAAAGATTGTGATTGCCTTAATAAAAAATCGGCGATCATGCTCGACGATATTGGCGTACTTGCCGGAAAAGATCCGGTCGCTATCGATCAGGCAGTTTTCGATCTGACAAAATCGCACGCAGGCCAATCACTCTCCGAACTGTCGTTCCCGGGAATCGACGCGACGGTTCAGTTAGCCTATGCCGAACGATTGGGGCTCGGCTCGCGGAAATATCATCTGATCGAAGAGGAAATTTGATTCCGACATCGTTTTTCGACTTTTTCTACGTTTCATTTAAAAAAGAAGGATTATAAAAGTAAAAATGTTCACGATCATCATACTACAAATTGTCGGCGTGGCTTTACTCTATGTTGGAGCCGAAGGCCTTGTCCGTGGTGGAAGTTCGGTCTCGCTTCGCTGGGGGCTCAGCCCGCTTTTTATCGGATTGACCATTGTTGCCTTTGGCACCAGCACACCGGAATTGGTGGTTTCCATTGAAGCCGCCGCCGATATGCACGGCGCAATTTCCATTGGAAATGTCGTCGGATCGAACATTTTTAACATCGCAGTCATTCTGGGATTATCGGCTCTCATTTGTCCGCTGAAAATCCACCGCCAGCTCGTTGCCATCGATATGCCGATCCTGATCGGCGTCTCGATACTGTTCTTCCTTTTCTTCTTAGATTTTCAAGTTTCACGTTTGGAAGGACTTATTCTGTTCGCGGGAATCATCGTCTACACGACTTTCAGCCTGATCTACGCTAAAAAACAATATAAAAAAGGCATCGAACTATTCGACGAAGATGATATTCCCAAACCGACTCGAAGTATCACGATGGATTTCATTTTCATCGCCGGCGGTCTGGGTGCGCTGATTCTCGGTTCGCACTTTTTCGTTGAAGGATCTATTAAAATGGCGCGCCTGCTCGGCATTAGCGAAGCCATCATCGGATTGACGATCGTCTCAATCGGAACGAGCCTGCCGGAACTGGCAACTTCAGTCGTTGCGGCTTTTCGTAAAGAGGCCGACATTGCCGTCGGGAATATCGTCGGTTCGAATATTTTCAATATCCTTTCCATTATCGGGATCGCGTCGCTGATTCACCCAATTGACGGAACCGGTATTGGCACAATCGACATGCTCGTTATGATCATGACGGCTTTAATTTTACTGCCGCTGATGCGTACCGGTTTCTCCATCAAACGTTTGGAAGGCGTACTTCTGCTATTCGTTTATGCCGGTTATCTGTTCTATCTCTGGCCGAAATGAAAATAAAAATTACCAAATATTAAGAGGCGTGAATTGGAAAAATCCATCATCATAAAAACCGGACGCGAACGCTCGCTTCGTCGTCTTCATCCGTGGATATTTTCCGGAGCTATTCATTCGGTCATCGGATCACCGGTCAGCGGCGATACCGTCGAAGTTCTGTCAAGCGATCAGCGATTTCTCGGGCGCGGCGCATTTTCTCCGCAGTCACAGATCACTGTCAGAATGTGGAATTATAATGCCGATGAACCGATCGACGAACGGTTTTTCGCCAACCGACTTCAGCGCGCGATCGATTTCCGCAAAGAGCTTCTCTCCGATCCGAAAACTACCGCTTTTCGTCTCGTCAATGCCGAATCCGACGGTTTGCCCGGCTTGATCATCGATAAGTATGGCGATTTTCTCATCTGCCAATTTCTCACCGCCGGCGTGGAAAAATGGAAAAAAGAAATCGTCGCCCAATTGAATGCGCTGATTTCAAACGCCGGAATTTATGAACGCTCGGATGTTGAAGTCCGCGAAAAAGAAGGTTTGCCGCTCGTTGCCGGAGTTCTTATGGGAATCGAACCGCCCAATTTGGTTGAAATCCTCGAAAACGGGCTCAAATTTCTTGTCGATGTAAAAACCGGGCACAAGACCGGCTTCTATCTGGATCAACGCGAAAATCGAAAACTTATCGGCAACTACGCAGCGAATGTCGAAATGCTGAACTGCTTTTCCTACACCGGCGGATTCGGAATATTCGCGCTTAAAAATGGTGCGGCACACGTCACCAATATCGACGCATCGACGGCTGCGCTTGAAATCGGACTTGAAAACGCAAAACGAAATGAGTTGCCAGCCGAACATATTGAAAATGTCGCCGGAGATGTTTTTCAGGTTCTCCGGGAATATCGGAACGCTAACCGGATGTTCGATCTGATCGTCCTTGATCCGCCAAAATTTGCCGAAACGAAATCCAATCTCGAACACGCCGCCCGCGGTTACAAAGACATCAACCTTCTTGCTTTCAAACTCCTGCGAAAGAACGGCATTCTCTTCACATTTTCCTGCAGTGGATTAATGACGCCGGAACTATTTCAAAAGATCATCGCCGATGCGGCTCTTGACGCTAAACGCGACTCGCAAATCCTCAGACGACTTACGCAGGCGCCCGATCATCCAACCGCTCTTGCCTTCCCCGAAGGAACTTACCTGAAGGGCTTCGTCTGCCGGGCGGAGTAACCGAAAAACTACGTCACATACAAAATATTATCCATGTAATTGCCGATTAGCTCTCTCAATATACATTCATGCATTCATGCAACCATGTATCCGTCATTCATTCATTGGACGTTTAAATCTACTATATCATCCTTGTGGTGAGATCATTCACTTCATTAAAGGCTGCTTTGACGTTTAGACTTAACCAAGTTCAATTTAAACGAACTCATGCTTTAATATCTTAAGCACAGTTCGTTTCAAGTGGACTGAGTTCTGTTTTAAACGAACCCAACTCCTTTTCAAATGAACACGGGCTTTAATTTCTTAACCGGAGTTCATTTGGAATGAACTCAACTTCGTTTTAAATGAGCCGGAGGCAGTTTTGAACTGACCGGAGTATGATATTTTGTTAATGCAGTGAAAGAGACAGACCGGATTATCTTCTTCAGGCCTCATAAGATACATGCAGTTATATTTAATTCAGGAGTGAGATATGATTTCTGTTTGGGTTTTATAAGAAACCTTCCGGAAGTTTTGGACGGTTTTCATCGTCTGAGGTCTTTAACCTTCCATCGAACGAATGATCTCGAGAGCGGACTCTGGCGATTCCGCAGAGATCATTTTCGACCGAAATTGGGCGGATAAATTCATCCGGGCGATCAACGCAAGAACCTGTACACTGACGCTGGTTTCATTTTCTGCGGCAAGCAACAGGAAAAACAGATGAGACGGTTTGCCGTCCGCGGATTGAAAGTCGATGCCTTCCTTTGAAATCCCCAGCGCAAGAGCGATGCCATTGACTGAATTCGTACGAGCGTGCGGAATTGCAAGACCGTTTTCCAGTCCTGTGCTTCCGAGGTCTTCGCGATCCAGCAAATCCTTCAACGCTTTTTTCCGGTCTTTCACCTTGCCGGTTTTCATGGCAAGATCGAGCAATTCTTCGACAATGCCCTCTTTATCGGAGTGTTTTAAAGATAAAACGATCGTTTCCGCGCTTAATAAATTAGAAATACGCATGTACTCATCCCTCCACGGTAATATCCGTATAAATTATTTTCATGTTAATGAATTGTAAACCTGTTCGACGAAATCGGCATTTTTTACGACCAGAACAGAGCACGCAATTTTCCGAAAGATAATCTCGGTTTCATCGTGAAAAGTGTCCGGACGTGAAAGCACTGGCTCCAGTTCGCCCATGACGAACAAATCAGCGCCCCATTCGTTGGTTTTTTGGACGGCCAGCGAGTGAACCTGACCTTTCAGCAGTTCGGTTTCAACGGTAATTCCTTTCCGTTCGCCAAGTTCCCGCACATGTTTGAGGTAACGCCGTCCGTCTTCTTCGAGATCGTGTTCGTAATTCATTTCCTCGACTTTGACGAAGATGCGCGCTTTCGATAACTGTTTCAGCAAAT
>JAQUKI010000175.1 GCA_028719225.1 Fidelibacterota bacterium
AAAAATACGACCGGCCGGTCGTATTTTTACTGAGTTTTACTTTGTGCCTTGGGCATTTTCTGATCGGATTATATTTGAAGTATTTCACGGGAGAATATCTTTGAAAACTACGTTGATCACCGGGATCAGCGGTTTTCTGGGCGGACATTTAGCGACGATTGCAAAAGATCAATTCCGTGTTGCTGGATTATTTCATACTTACACCGCCGA
Source organism: Fidelibacterota bacterium (assembly GCA_028719225.1). Classification (GTDB taxonomy): domain Bacteria; phylum Fidelibacterota; class UBA2242; order UBA2242; family UBA2242; genus 0-14-0-20-45-22. The sequence continues at coordinate 211 of JAQUKI010000175.1, forward strand.
AATTCCCGGCGTCAGGACATTTTACAGTTCGTTGAAGGATTTCACGGTTCTTCAAAAAAATCTTGATGAAATTCAGGCGGATGTAATTATTCACAACGCCGCGATGGCAAATCCGGATACCTGTGAAGCAAATCCGGCGGAAGCTGAAAAGATTAATGTCGGTTCGTCGGAATTTCTTGCCAAATGGTGTGAAACAAATGACCGACGGATGGTGTTTATCTCGACCGATATGGTTTTCGACGGAACGAAAGGAAATTACCGGGAAAAGGATGAAGTCAATCCGCTGAGCATCTATGCGAAAACGAAAGCCAAAGCGGAAATAGATATTTTGACTCATTGCAGGAATTCTTTGATCTGCCGCATCGCGCTGATGTACGGTAAAGGCGTTTTCGATCGGTTATACGGTTCCGAATGGCTTGAACGGGAATTGATCAAAAGAAAGAATAACGTCATAAGCGATCCAGTCGTTCTATTTCACGACCAATTCCGGAGCATGATTTCGGTCAGCAAGGCGGCTGAGGCTGTTACAGAAGCGGCGGGAAGGGATATTCGGGGGATTCTTCATATTGCAGGATCGGAGCGCGTCAGCCGGTTCGATTTTGGGAGAAAATTGTGCGCTGTTTTAAAAATCCCGGAGACTTTCATCGTCAGCGCTAAATATGACGATGCCAATATCCGAACGCCGCGTCCGAAAGATGTCAGCCTGAACATTACCAAAGCGCGCTCATTATTGACCACTCAATTTCAGAATATTGAAACAGGATTGCGGGAAATCTATCCCTGACTTCTGAGTTAGACGCAGAAAAGCGCTGATTTATCATGAAATTAGATTTGACTGAATTATTTCCGTCAGATATAAGTATCTTACTTCGTCTCAACGTTACGCGAGATAGAACTAACCATTCCAATAAATACCCGCGCCTTCCATCGCTCGGTGTGCGACTTCGCGATTTCGGCGCGGGGTAATGTATCCCGACTTCTTCGGGAAAACAACGTGGTTGAAATTATCTAAAAATGAGCGTACTTTCAACCATGAAGATAATAGACAAAGGAAAAACGATACCCTCTGACAACAACCTGAAAGCCAAAACTGCAATGTTCACGATCTTTCTTATCCTCGCCACAGCCCTCGCCATGTCCTGCCGGGAATGTCCAACTGAACCGGAAAACCACAATAATAACCAAACCGATACCACCAGTCATAATTTCATCTGGGAAATAGATACGCTGGGAACTAAGGATATAAGTCTAATTCGAGATATTGTTGCCATCAGTCCCAATGATGTCTGGGCGGTTGGCAGTATCTCTATTTACAATCCCTTTGAACAGGATAGTACCGGCTGGTGGATCAATAAATACAACGCCGCCCACTGGGATGGTGAAAAATGGACTCTTAAATGCATACCATTTAAGAGTTATCAATCATTCATTTATGCCCATGATGAAATTTGCTCTGTATTAGCTTTTGACAGCAATGATGTCTGGTTTACGAATGGCGGCTCGCTCACCAGGTGGAACGGAACAAAATATGAATATATGGCCGCCATCTTTCAGGGCTGGCCAGATTCTGATTTTGGATTAATCCGAAGTATGTGGGGTACCGCGGATGATAATATTTATGGTGTGGGAGAAAATGGATTCTGTTTTCATTACACCGGCTCCGGCCAATGGGAAGCGCTGGAAACAAATACGAGAATTAGTTTGAGGAAATTAATCGGGAATGTCAACTCGAAAAGCGGGGCAATTCAATTATGGGCCGGAGGATATGATGATGGTTATGGCTGGCTGCTCCAGAATAAAGACAATGAATGGAACATGGTATGGAATCAGGGTGATTCTTTATATGAACAACCATACGAAAAATATATGTACCCGACAACCGCAATCTGGACTCCGGATTATAAAAACATTTTCATCGGGGTGAATAAAGGATATAAAGATGCCACGTTAATGAAGCATTCTCTGAAAGACTTCTCAGACTACGACCCGTTGGGACAATTGGAGTGGGGCTTTCCATTAGCAATAAATGGGAATGCTGATAACGACTTTTTCGTTGTAGGGTATAGTCTTTCAGTTATTCATTACAATGGTAGTACCGTTAAGTATTATCCAGAGGCCGCATATGATTATAACGGCGTTTATTGGTGTGTTTCACAGGTAGGTGATTATGTATTCATGGGTCGGGGAATCAGTTTTGCTGCTGTTGTCAGGGGCAGACGGTATCAATAATTATTATGAGGGAAAATAAAATGAAAAAACTCGTATTTTTCTTGTTGATTGCAATTTCAATCTATTCTCAAACTTATAATCCCAGTCTGCTATCTTGTATGATCTCCGTCGAAAAAGACACCTTTCTAATAGACGAACCTATTTATGTGGAATTTAAGGAGACAAATATTGGAAATGTCGATGTATTGACAAACAGGTTTCATTGCGATGGACCTTTTTATTCTGATATGTTAATCGGCCCTGATGGTAAAAATATAGGTCGACATGGCGGTATCAGGTATGGTCTTTACGACAAGCCAGCCACAGGCTACTTGTTAAAACCAAGTGAATCGCAGTACTTTGTTATTCCCATACATAGATATTATGGGTATTCATATAGAGGTCCCGAAACCAATCGATCAGTCTACCTACCGCCCGGTAAATATAGTTTTCAGATTACCCATTACGCTAATGATAATTACTTATATGAAAAGACTAAGGCAGAATTTAGCAAAGTAAAAAAATCGATTGATAGAATGCTCATAGTCTCGAACGAACTTGTTTTTTACATAATCAATCCAAATGCGGAACAGGAAAAGGAAAGGCTGGCATATTTAGAGTGCCGAAGGACTTATGGATGGGAAAAAAATAAAGAAGAGATAATCAGGTTGTATAGAGAATATTTCGATAAATATAAAAACAGTCCGCTGTTCTATAAATATGATTTGATGATCGAACTGGAAATGTATCTGAGTTCACCTGGGGATACGCAAATATTTTATACAAGAGAAGAAATATTAAGCGAGATCAAAAATTCATACAGATCATATTATTTTTGCGGAAGTAGCAGGCTGATTTATGATGATTTAAAAAATGATAGTCGTCAATTTACTCCCAAGATTGAAGCCTGCCGACGTATCGCTGAAAAATATCCTGATACCAAGTTATCAAAATATGTTCAAGTGGAAGCACGGGAATTTGAGCGAAGAAAAGTAAAATGGCTGAAAGAAGGAAAAGAGGAATAGATAACTAAATAGGAGCGGGAAAAAGACGGTAACAATCCAATTATGTCCGAAGAGGTGGTGACGATTAAACAGGACGCACAGCGGATGTTATCCCGAAGATTCGGGATTGCCCGGTAATTTTGTGGAAATGACCTTCAAACCGCTTGACAAATAGTTGTTGCTTTTCGGATCGCAATTTCATACAATCAACCCGTTTTTATATCGATTTTTATATTGAAGAGTATATAGTATGTTTCAATCTCATATCGGAGAAATGGCGGCGCTGATGACAGCAATTTGCTGGTCGTTCACGTCGCTTTCGTTTGAAGCGGCAGGCAAAAGAGTTGGCTCCTTACCGGTCAACGTTATCCGTTTGGTACGTGGTTTTATTTTTATAAGCGTTTTTTCATTTTTTAGCAGGGGTATGATTCTTCCGTTCGATGCCTCGATGCATGTCTGGATTTGGCTGTCGCTTTCGGGTCTCGTCGGATTTGTCATTGGCGATCTGTTTCTTTTTCAGGCATTCGTCGAAGCGGGCGCGCGGGTTTCGATGCTTATGATGTCTCTCGTACCGCCGATTACCGCGTTGATCGGCTGGCTAATTCTCGACGAGACGCTGACGTTGCTGGATTTTTTCGCGATGTTGGTAACGATCTGTGGCGTCGCTCTGGTCGTTTTGGAACGAAATTCGGATAAAAGCGGCGTGACTTTTAATCGTTCGCTGAGAGGAATCCTGTTCGCATTTGGCGGAGCCGTTGGGCAGGCGGTCGGATTGATCCTCAGTAAATACGGGATGGGCGACTATAACGCCTTCGCCGCGACGCAAATCCGGATCATTACCGGAATCATCGGCTTTATGCTGATTTTCATCATTTTCCGGCGGACGAAAACGCTGATCCCGGCCATTAAAAACAGGACAGCGATGAAACTCACTACGCTCGGAGCCTTCTTCGGACCGTTTCTGGGCGTTTCGTTTTCGTTGTTTGCGGTTCAGCATACGGAATCGGGAATCGCTTCGACGATCATGGCTTTACCGCCGATCCTCATCATTCCGTTCGCGATCTTATTTTTAAAGGAAAAAATAACCAAACGTGAAATCCTTGGCGCATTGATCGCCGTCTGCGGGACAGCGCTGTTCTTCATCTGATTAAATTTACCGGAGAATCGTAAATCTGCGGACGGCCGATTCGTTGGTTGTCGAGATCCGGATCAGGTATATTCCCGTCGGCGCCGGTTTTCCAGAATTCATCAAGCCGTTCCATTGAAAATCGTAGCGGCTTCGGCTTGTGGATTCGATATGCGTCGAGAAGATTTCCTCGCCGAGAAGATTGACAATAGAAATTTGCGCTGAATTCGTGTTTTTTCCGAAGATGATGGGAAAGATGGTCCCCGGATTTGCCGGATTTGGATAGTTCGGTAGAATGGCAAACGTTTCCGGTAAAACTGTCGTTTGTTCGATCGAATTGGGTCTGTCCAAAAAGGCGAGAATTCTTGCCATGAGAGAATCGCGTGTCGATCCCGGATAAATCGTTTCGAAGGGAAAAGCGAGATAGATCAGTTTACCTGAAGTCGCCGACGATCCGAAAACACCTTCATAACCGATTCCGGCGCAACCGTCCGTTTCGTAGGTTGCCCCATCATAATCGATTAGACGAACGGCTCCGCCGATCGGCTTGATCCCGTCTGGATAATTGACATCGTAAGTTCCATGTGTTCCGTCATCGAAATTGATATTGCCGATCCCATCGAAAATGCCGCCGCTTGCGGGAATTGTCGCATATTGGTTGACATCATCTTTGATATACTTCGTTTTCAGGTAATTGGCGAAGAAAGTTGTGTCTTCTGCGGATGCGTAATTACCGGCGAGGTCG
>JAQUKI010000176.1 GCA_028719225.1 Fidelibacterota bacterium
ATGAAAGTCGGGATTCTTTTTTTTTATCGTCAATTAATCGCTATCCAGATTCTTCGACTCCGTGGCCCGTCAAATTCACAGAAGAATATTCCCTGCCAGGTTCCCATGCAAAGATGTCCGTTTTCGACAATGACCTGGACGCTGTTGCCGACCAGTGTTGTTTTAATATGCGCGTCGGAATTACCTTCGATGTGCAAATATCCTTCATCCGCTGGAACGAGTCGGTTTAATTTGGCGATAATGTCGTTGGCAACATCCGGATCGGCACATTCATTGATCATGACTCCGGCCGTAGTGTGAGGACAGAAAATTGTACAAACGCCTGACTTTGCACCGATTGCTTTGATAACATCTTCGATTGAAACGGTTATGTCGATGATTTCAGTCCGGGAGTGTGTTTTGATCGGTAATTCGTTCATACTGACTCTCCTTTGGGAAAATTGTCGTTTTCAATTTGAAATTTATCGGTCACGTTTTTCGCTCCTTCTTCTTCGCTGAAGGAAACAGAACATTATTCAGAATCAATCGGTATCCCGGCGAATTTTTGTGAAGTTCCAGACGCGTCGGCGGATCTCCGACAAAGTGTTGATAATCTTCCGGATCGTGACCGCCAAGAAATGTAAAAGTTCCGTTGCCGAAATTTCCATGTATATACTTCACCTGTTCCCGATTCTCAACTTCACCCATAATCACGATTGACTTTTTAATGAGATCGCGACGGAAACCGGTCGTCTGTCCCATAAATCCTTTGATCGTTCCGACATGATCTTGTGTCAGCATGGTCGGGACAGGATCGTACTTGGCCGAAAATTCAAAGAGCGTGAAATAATCGGCTTCAGCGCCGGGTGAAACCGGCTGAAAACTGGGCGGTACATCGATGTCCGAATATTCATAAAGCAAAGGATCGGTGTAGAGTTTGAAATTCTCAAAGCAGAAAGTCTTGCTGAAATCTAACTTGAGATTTGCGTTCGGATCGGCTGGATCTCCGTCATATACGTTGGCAACAATATCGACATCTTCCGCCGCGAGAGCAATATCCAGCGCATCAGCCGCCGAACACATCGCAAATAGAAATCCGCCGTTGCCGACATACTTTTTGATTGTACGGGCTACCGCTTTTTTTTCTTCACTGACTTTCGCAAATCCCAACTTCGTCGCCATCGATCGCGAGATGGTTTCTTCCTGTTGATACCAATCCTGATTCCGGTAACTCGCGTAGAATTTTCCATATTGACCGGTAAAATCTTCATGATGAAGATGGAGCCAATCATAATCCCGCAATTTGTCAGTCAGAACTTCCTCATCCCAAATTATATCATACGGAATTTCAGCATAGGTCAATGTTAGCGTGACGGCATCGTCCCACGGTTGTTTTCCGGGCGGCGAATAAACAGCGATCTTTGCGGCTTTTTCCAGAATAGCAATGTCCATATTATTCTGATCTATCGTCGAGTAAATTTGCAACGCTTTCGCCGCGCTTGTTTCTTCGAATGAGACACCCCGCAGGCGCAATTCCTTGATGATTCCCGGATAAGCATCCATCATAAACGAACCGCCGCGATAATTTAGCAACCATTCGACCATCACCTGTTGTTTCAGTGTCCAGTATGCAATGCCGTAAGCCTTGAGGTGATCGGTTTGCGATTGATCCATCGGGATCAGGATTTTCTGAGCATTTAGTGACACGACTTCAGAAAAAACCAGAATTCCGATAATGATATATTTCTTAATCCCGGAACCGATCATTTCATCAGCACCATTTTTCGGATTTGCTTGTTCCCACAGGATTTGAGTTGATAAAAATACGATCCGCTCGGCAATTCCTCCATCTGAAAAAGGATTGAATATTCACCTGCCGCTTGTTGTTCATCGACTAATTCAGCAACTTCATAACCGGCCAAATCATAAATCCGAAGAGAAACCGCCCCACTCTCCGGGATGCGATAACGAATTTGCGTCGATGCGTTGAATGGATTCGGATAATTTTGGAATAAATGAAATCCATCATTTACCGGTTTTCCCGATCCGGCAGGTTGAATTTCCGAGCCCGGATAGATAACGCGCAAATTGTCCAGATAGACGATACCACTGTTGATGGAATCGACCGGCGCAGTGTTTCCCAACATGATGCGGATACTTTTTAAAGTAATCGGATAATTTAGAGTTGCACCATTGGTCAATGGAATAAAACTCGCACATGTAAAGTGTAGTGTTGAAAATTTTGTTGAATCTTGCGCGTATCCAACTATCGTCGTTTGAAACAGTTCACCGTCTATATCTGCCACTGTCAGATAAGGCTTGTGTTTGGCGCCGTTCGACTTGAAATCAAGAGTAATTTCAGATGGAATTCCATTGATAAAAATATCGGAGTTCAAGTTGACCCAACTTCGGTTGTTCGAGAGCCGGATAAATGAATAACCCATCTTAAGTGAGTGCGTTCCTTCCGTTTTCGGCGAGTCTGCGCTGACCGCGTAAGTATGTGCGACGTCGTAATATTCCCCGGAAATCGTCCAGTGGTCTGGCGAATCCATCGATTCAACAGACACCTCGCCTTCACAAATTTTCACGGTTACATTAGCGGTATCGCTATAGGTGTAAAAAGTGACGACAATCCGACCTTTCCCTTCTTTTTTTCCCGTCACTTTTCCTAAAGAATCGATTTCGAAAATAGCCGTATCGAGCGATTGCCAGTGAAGCCGATCGGTCCGAACATTTTGACTGATTTCATCTTCATCCACAACTTCGACACGAAGTGTGATAGAGTGAGTCGTGTCGATCATGGAGGTCGAGGGTTTGATCCCGATCTTTTGGATACCTTTTAGGTGTATCGTTGCGGAATCAGAAAGACCAAAAGCATCATGAATCCAAACCATTCCGCTTTTCCCGATTCCCTCGGCGAGAAAATTTCCAGACTGATCGATAGTTCCGATTTCCGGTGAAATGGAATAGGTGATCGTTCCGCTTGCCAATACCTCGGGATTGAAATTTATATCCCAGCCTGATGCTGAAAACCTGATTGAATTTCCGTCGAATAAACGATAATTGTCTGGCTCGATTTGAATATGAGCAAGATTAGTTTCAGCCGCCGATGAAACAACCATCAGACAATTGCCAACATAACGTTCCTGACCGTCAGACGGTGAATTCTGAACTTTTCCCCGGACATACATTTCGGTCGATCCACCCCCGTCGAGATTCATCCCATGCGCGACGCCAATATTGATCATAAAATCTGCAAGTTCTATCAAACTCATTCCAAGGCTTGTCGTTTGTCTGCCGTCCACTGTGATCAGATACAATTTCGAACTATCAGCCGAAAATCCGACACCGGTTCGCGGATGGCGATCCGTAGCAAAAGTCGAACTTCCACCTTCCGCTTTATATGCAGCGAGTGCGACGTTCTGTCCATCCTTAACAATCCTCGGAAATCCGCCGATTAGTTGATTAAGCGGCGAAATCGCCGGTAAAATCCCGACAAACAATTTCAATGTGTCGCCAACATTGAACGACTCCGAAAGGAATGTCGAGTCGGAACCGTTTCCGGAAATAATAGCCTTTCCAGCAGGAATCGCCATCGCGCCAACGCCGCGTTCCAAACTTTCAATCACACAAAGCGAAGTATCGTTAACCAGCCAGCGATTGAGTGGATGAATCTGTATCTCAACCCCATGGGAGTTGGTTCCCGTCGTCGAGCCAAAATATGAGTTATATAAAATCGTCTGGTCTGTTCCGCGAGTTGAATTTATATCGAAAATCTCACACTGAAGTGAATCTGAAACCTTTTCGATGAAACAACGAAAGATGTTGGTCGAGATTGCCGGTCGATTATTCGGATCAAATCCAATTGTTGACCAATAAGACGGACTGGCGGAATTGATATTTTCCGGTTTTAAAATCTCACCATTGACAACCTGCGCATTAATTGGAACGCCGGCTCCGCTAAAATAATCGCCGTTAACAGATCCGACTATCGAATGACCAGTCCGATTTTTCCTGGCTACCATTGAACTAATCTGTTCGGTTCCCGATAACAGGTCTCTCGCTTTGACAGATTCGATCGAAATCTCAGGATTCTTCAAATCAATTTCCAGAACATTGATCGTCCATGGAGTATTTGTTTCGATGACTTTTTTCCGGACAACTCCCGGTCCGACCTGTGTAGTGGCAATCGTGAAAAACTGCGTCTGAGCGGTCATTGATGAAATATAGATTAATCCGAAAAGGATGCCCCGGAACTTTAAATTCAATCCGAACTCCGTTCTATTTTAACAGGATCATTTTAATTGTTTGCGAATACTGTCCGGCAGAAATTCTGCAAAAATAGACACCGCTCGGAATTTCCTGACCGTTAAAAGGAACTTCATATCTGCCTGCATCAAGTTTCTTGTTAAGAAGCGTTTTGACAGCATGTCCCACCACATCGTAAACTATCATCGATACGAGTTCATTCTTCGGTAAATCGAAACGAATACGCGTCGTCGGATTGAATGGATTCGGAAAATTCTGTTGTAACCGAAAACCATCCGGAATGCGTTTTTCGTTCATTGGATAAACAGCTACGACGTCCGGATAGACAATGCGCAGGTTATCCAAATAAATCGTCCCACTGTTAATCTGTCCAACATCGGCAGAATTTCCCAGCTGAATCTGCAAACCGCGCAGACGAACCGGATAATTGAAATAGGTGCCGCTCGCTATCGGAACCATGCCGGAAAACGGAGCGCTTGGAGTTGTAAAGTTCGTATCAGGTAAATAACCGACAATACCGGTTCGATATAGATCGCCATCGATATCCGAAAAAAAGAAATATAGTTTATGCTTCCATCCGTCCGACTTGAAATCGACCTCAATCGAACTTGGAATTCCATAAATCGGAATGTCTGTTGTAAGATATACCCAGCTGCGCTCATTAGATAAACGGACGAACCGATAATCGAGTTCGAGAGAACCGGTCCCTTCCGTTTTTTGTGAATCAGAAATAACGATTTTCGTGTTTCCACTATCATAATTCAGACCGCCGACCGTCCAGTCAGTGGCTGCTTCCATTGAATTTAGCCGGACATCTCCGCTCCCGATCTGCACTATAACGGAAATCGTATCCGAAAACGTTCCGAAACGGGCAACGATTTTAGTCGAGCCTTCGGCTAATCCATGAAAATTTCCGACCGTATCGATCGTCCCGATTGTCGGATCGAGTACTTCCCATTGTATTCTGTTTCTGGCGAGATTTTGCGCCAA
>JAQUKI010000177.1 GCA_028719225.1 Fidelibacterota bacterium
GATGTGTCTTAGTGTATTTACCTGATCGGTCGGCGAAATCAAGTCTTTTTCCCAGGATACGAGTTCTACCCGATAATTCAGAGTCTTCTTTTTCCCGTTGATTTTCACTTCAATTTCGATGTTCTGCTCGACATCGACATCAGGAATAGAAAGTACGATTTCTCTCATAATTCACCTACACGTGAAATTTTCCATTGACATTTTCAGTGACGATCTGGCCGTCGAACAAGTGAATCGTCCGGTGACAATAATCCGCGTACGCCGGCGAATGTGTCACCATAACGATTGTGGTTCCGTTTTGATTCAATTCGGTCAGTAATTTCATGACTTCATCGCCGTTTGCCGAATCAAGATTTCCCGTCGGTTCATCGGCAAGAATGATCTTCGGATCGGCGACGATTGCCCGGGCAACGGCAACGCGCTGTTGCTGGCCGCCGGACAACTGCTGAGGAAAATGATTTTTCCGGTGAGAAATGTTCATATATTCAAGTTGCTTGCCGACTTTTTCCTTACGTTCGCCGGTAGAAAGTCCGAGATAAAGTAGCGGAAGTTCAACATTTTCATAGACCGACAATTCATCGATCAGATTGAAACTCTGGAAGACAAAACCGATATTCGCTTTCCGAAAACTCGCCCGCTGGCGTTCGGTAAACTTTGAAACTTCGTCATTCAGGAAAAAATATTCTCCGTCTGAAGGATTATCCAGTAAACCCAAAATATTAAGCAATGTCGATTTTCCGCATCCCGACGGTCCCATGATGGCGACAAATTCACCCGATTTGATATCCAGATTGACATCGTTTAATGCCGTTGTTTCGACTTCCTCGGTCGTGAATATTTTTTTCAGATTCTTCGTTTTGATCATTTTTTATGCTCCTATAGATGTTTTCAATTTCATCGTTATTGGTTTTCATTTGATGTTTTAAGAATGAGTTTTTCAATGTCGCCATATGATTCATACGACGAAATGATTACCTGTTCACCGACGTGCAAACCGTCGAGCACTTCGAAAACATCCGGATTTTGCCGGCCAAGCCGGATATCTCGTTTGATCGCGAAATTTCCCGATTTATCGACGACAAATACCCACTGGCCGCCAGTTTTCTGATAAAATCCACCTTTCGTAAGTAGAATCGCATCGGATAGGTCGCCTAATTCCAGCCGAATATGCGTCGTCTGCCCACGGCGAATTCCTTCCGGCTCCTTTCCGACGAAAAGCATATCGACTTCAAATCGGCCGTTGATCACTTCCGGATAGATTTTCTCGATGACGAGATGATAATCTTTTTCCGCAAACGTGAATTCACCTTTTTGTCCCAGATTGATACGCGAAATGTAATGTTCATCAATTCCAACCCGGACTTTAAAACCATCCAGAACATCTATCTGACCGAGCCGCTGACCGCGATTTTTCGATTCACCGATTTCCGCATTGAGCGAGGTCAATTGGCCGGTCACCGGCGCTCTCAAGGTCAGATTATCCAGATTTTCTTTAACGATTTCGAGATTATGCTCCATCCGCCGCAAAGAAGATTCGAGTTGCTCGATCTGCGACTGTCGGAACAACGAATCCTGCTCATGACTCGCTAATGTGATTTGCATATTTTTCGTGAGATACTGGTAGCGATCTCTAGCTTCCTGAAATTCCTCTTCAGCAATCAGGTTTTTCTTCCAGAGTTCTTCTTTCCGGTCGAACACACGTTTTTGTTGTTTGATCTGATAATCGATCTCAAGCAGTTGAGCGCGTAATGTTAGCAGGTTCTGTTCCATCGCCAACCGCGTGTTCCGCAAATTGTTGCTCTGCTGAAAGAGTTCGGCTTCCCGATACATGATATCCAGAAGTAGGTTGGTATTACCGAGTTTTAGGATTTTGTCGCCTTTTTTCACAAAACCGCCGGCTTCTTTGAAAATCGTTTCCACACGTCCGCCTTCGATGGCATCAAGATAGATCGTTTTGATTGGAATTACAGTGCCGCTCACCGGAATGAATTCCTGAAACGGACCTTTCGTAACCGTCGAAATGGTAATACGATCCTGCTGAACGTTGAGTTTGGAACGTTTATCACTGAACAGAAAAATGAATAAAACAGCCAACACTATCACTAACGGCACAGCGATCCAGAGGATTTTTTTTAAAGTCCATTTCTTCTTCTCAATTATCCGATCCATAAATTTCCTTTCTCAAAACGAAAACCGTTAGAATCCATTGAGAATAAAAAGTTGTCAGAACAAGAAAAGCCGGATTTTGAGAATCCGGCTATATCCATTTTACGGGAATTTTTACTAATTATTTGGAGTTATATCTTCCCGACGATTTTCAATCCGTTTGCCTGTAAAAGTTTGTCGATTTCCCCTTCAGGGTAAAATCCTTCGTGACGGAAAATTTCCTTCCCTTTGTCGTCGATAAATATCTGGGTTGGGATTACCCGGATATTGTATTTCTCGGCGACTGCCTTGTCTTTTTTCACGTCGTGAAAAACCACTTTAATCTGCATACCATATTTCTGCTCGATCGCTTTCATGACAGGCTGCATCTTCTGACACGGAATACACGTTACTGAACCGATTTCGATAAACGTGATCTGTTTTTGAATCGTCGGTTTGATTTGTGCTTTCGTAACGACATCGCCTTCACCGGATTCACAACTTGAACTCAGTGGACATTTTCCGCAATCCTGCGCCATCGATTCGGTCGTCATTATCATCAAAACCGCGAACGACCCGATTAATAATTTCATTCTGAAATTCATTTTAATTCTCCTTTAACCAGTTGAGTATTTGTTCTGTCGTCGGAATCTTGCCGGAGCTGACGACTTTTCCGTTCACGACGAGTCCCGGCGTCATCATAATTCCATAGTTCATAATTTTGTCTATTTGCGTGATTTTTTCGACCTGAATTTCAATGCCGTTCTGATTGGCGACATCCCGCACTTTCGCTTCCAGCGCCTTGCATTTCGGACATCCGACACCGAGTATTTTTACTTCCATTCGTTCCTCCTATTCGTTGCAATTACAATCGCAACCGCCGCCACATCCTTCACGGGACACATTACCGGTAATATGATCTTTTTCGTGATGGTAAAATTCAAGAAGAGCGGGTAAATACGCTTCCTTTTCGCTTTCTGTCAGATCGTTAGAAAATTTTGCCTGCTCCCAGAGCATTTCTGCGGCTTCGGCGTCATTTTCAGGGAATGAAATTGCCGTCATAAATACGATCTCGTCCAACCCTGCAATCTGACGATCTTTACCCAAAACGTTTAAAGTAAAGATTTTTTGTTCACAACAAGAACAACCCATGATTCATCCTCTTTCTGTTAGTTTTCAATTTGTTCATTAATAAAATATCTCTTTCGAAAGTATAAAGCAACATTGACCAATCCGATCATCACCGGCACTTCAATGAGCGGTCCGATAACCGTTGCAAATGCAATCGGCGAATGAATGCCAAACACTGCAACGGCAACAGCAATCGCCAGTTCGAAATTGTTACTCGCCGCCGTAAACGAAAGCGTGGCGGTCCTCGAATAATCCGCACCGGCTTTCTTCGTCAGCCAAAACGAGACGAGAAACATGACGACGAAATAGAGTGTCAGCGGAATTGCAATCCGCACGACATCCAACGGGATTTTAACAATATATTCACCTTTTAGAGAGAACATCACAAAAATAGTAAAAAGAAGCGCAATCAGCGTTATGGGACTAATCTTCGGAATGAATTTCGTTTCATACCAGTCTTTTCCTTTGGTCTTCATTAGTGAAAAGCGTGTCAGCATTCCACTTAAAAATGGGATTCCGAGGTAAATGAATACGCTTTTCGCGATCTCGCTGATTGTAATGTTGACAGAAAATGTTTTAAAACCGAACCACGACGGTAATATTGTCAAAAAAATATAAGCGTAAACTGAAAAGAATAACACCTGAAAGATAGAATTGAACGCAACCAATCCGGCCGCATATTCGCGGTCGCCTTTCGCCAGATCGTTCCAAACGATTACCATCGCGATGCACCGCGCCAAACCGATCAGGATCAACCCCGCCATATAGTCGGGATAATTCCGAAGAAAAATCAGCGCCAGAGCAAACATGAAAAGCGGACCGATAATCCAGTTCTGAACCAGCGACAATGCCAGGATTTTCCCGTTTTTAAAAACATCGCCCAGTTCCTCGTACTTCACTTTGGCCAACGGCGGATACATCATCAGAATTAATCCAATCGCAATAGGAATATTCGTCGTTCCCGACTGAAACCGGTTCCAGAAATTGGCAATCGACGGAATAAAATATCCAGTCCCGACGCCAATCGCCATTGCAAAAAAAATCCAGATCGTCAGAAATCTATCTAAAAACGATAAACGTTTCTTTTTCATTCCGATCCTCCTTTTTTCCGATCGTTTCTCAATATCATAACGTCTGATAAACCATATAAATTCCGCCGAAAATAACTAACACGCCGCAGATTCTTTTCACCCATAATGCGCCTTTCGATTCGGCGCTCCAATGCAGATATTTCTGTAGAATTTCAGTAAATGTTCCGGCGCAGACAATTACCGAACAGTGTCCGATACCGTAAAACAACAGCAGCAGAATTCCGAACAGCAGACGCGTTCCGGCAGTGTTCAATACAATCGCCAGCATCGGCGCCATGTAAGCGAAAGTGCATGGCCCGAGCGCCACGCCGAATACTATTCCAAGAATAAAAGCCGCCAGCAGGCCGCGCTTTTTCATTTTGGTCGGATCAGGCGCCTGCATAAAATTCAGCGGAATAATGTCCAGCAGAGCCAGTCCTACCAAGACAAAAATCACTGCAACAAAGTAATTACCAAATCGCCCGATGTCGCCCAGCATTCGCCCCAGCAAACCAGTCATGATCCCAATCAAACCGATTGTGACCAGAATCCCAACCGCAAACAGCAGAGACAGTTGGAACGCCCGGCGCGTGGTCACTTTTCCCTGACCATTGATAAAACCGACGATCAGCGGAATGCTGGATAGATGACACGGACTTAACAAAATACTCAATATTCCCCAGACAAACGCCGCCAATAAAGCAATGCTTGGCGCTGCGTCCAGCGCTGTGGTCAATTTCTCAAACAAGGTTAAAATCATCGATATTCTTTCTATCCGACACTAAATCAATCCCGTTTTCTCTAAATAATACTCCCGTAAATGATTCCTGTTATTGTCGCCA
>JAQUKI010000178.1 GCA_028719225.1 Fidelibacterota bacterium
AAATTCTGTACGTCGTGCAGGTTCCGACTCCCGGGATCGAAAAAGACGCTCAGGAAGTTCAGCAGGGAAAGAAAACCGAACGCGAGTTGGAAGAGCGCGGCTCATGGTTTGAAAATTACCGCGATTACTATACTTGGTGTTCACTCTATAATCAGGCATCGATCACGGATTATTACGAGGCGAAAGCAAGTTTTTCGTCGCAGGTAACAAACTCGAACCTGTTCAAAGTCGGCGCAGAAGCGTGGTTGATGGATCAGGATTACAATGCGTCTTCTTCCGAGACGGTTTCTTCGTTTATCTGGCGGACGGGATTTGGGACGAATTATAAAGCCAAAACGAAATACGCGGCGGCATACATTCAGGATAAAATCGAGTTTGCCGGAATGGTTGCGAATCTTGGCGTGCGAGCCGACGCTTATAATTTCGGCGGGAAAGTACCGGTCGATCGTTATAACCTGTTCTATCAGGCAGAATACGAAGGTTTTCCGGATGGGATCGGAATCCCCAAATGGTACGACTCTAAAACTTACGTGACGCTTTCTCCGCGTATCGGTTTTTCATTCCCGATTTCCGATAAAACGGCATTTCGTGTTCAGTACGGTCATTTCCGCTCGATGCCGATCATCCGGCAAGCCCTGGATAATCAAACCAATCACGGCTGGGGAATCTACGGCAATCCAAATCTCGAGCCGAAACTTAGTATCAACTATGAGGTCGGTTTACAGCAAAATCTCTGGGGAACGCATCAACTCGACGTCGTGACATATTACAACGATCTAAAAAATCAGGTTTCATCGATCTATGTTGAGACATCGGCGGGAAGCACACGAACATATTATGACTGGGCAAAAGGAACATATATCACTTACGACAACAGCGGATACGGAACATCGCAGGGAGTGGAAATTACATTTTCAAACCGCGATGTAAACCGTCTGCGTTACCGCTTTTCCTATACGCTGAGCCAAACGACAAGCGGCAATCACGGCGTTTATTTATACCGTGAAGAAATGACTGAAGACATGATCCAGAGATATTCATTCGACGCGACAGATGTTCTCTCGTCCGAAGACAGGACGCATCGGTTCAATGGTTCGGTGAGTTACACGTTTCCGGAAAAAAGCGGCGTAAAGGTCATCGGGTTTTTTCCATTCGAGAATGTGACATTCGGCCTGGTTTATCGCGCCACCAGCGGATTGGGCTATTCGTGGTCGCCGGATTATGAGACGGACTTCGTCGTGGAAAGCAACCGCCGGTATCCGATTGAATCTTCAACCGATCTGCAGTTGGAAAAACGAATCAAGGTCGAGGGAATGAATTTTATCCTCAACGTGCGCATCCTGAACCTGTTCAACAACAAACAGCTGACCCCTTTTACAAGTTATGACGAACTGACGCGCTGGGTCAAACGCAGCGTGACTTATGAGGATGCCGATGATGCTCCCAACCGTGATTATCGTCTCTATAATTATTTTCAGGTTTATAAGAACATTCCGCGCGAAGTCTATTTCACGGTTGGATTGGATTTTTAATGAATATGGATAATTTGATCAAACGGCCTATCAATTTTTCAGGACAAAAAATCTGTCAAATCGCAATGATTTTATTCATCCTCGGCGTTACTCTGATTCCTTTGCAGGCGCAGGTCATCGAACTGAATCGCGGCAGGCTCTGGCATTCTTTTCATTACGGCCAGGAATGCGCTCCGCTCTACGACTGGCGCTATGTGAAATCGGGACTCGATTGGCCGGGATGCGATATCAACACACTCGAAGGCGGAACTTACACTTATTTAATGACCGGCGGCTTTTTTCTCAGTTCTCTCCGGACGGTGAATCCAGACACAGTCGCCAGCTGGTTGGACTTTTGCATCAACGGCGATCGGAACGTCAGTTCGCAATTAAGCGCCAAGCATATTCACGTTGTGAAGCACGCAAAAAAATGGGCAAACGGCGAAAACTATTATTTGCAAACCGATCCGAACGAAGCCGAGGAAGTGATCGAGACTATTCTTGAAAAAGATCCGCAATATTCGGATGAAAATCAGGAAAATAAAAAACTGCCCATCATGATAACACGAACCGTCCGGCAATGGTCGGGCAGTCGCGCAGACGAAGATTATGTCATCGTCCGATATGTTATCAAGAGACATCCGTCGGAATTGAAGGGATTGACGAACGCTTATCTGCTTTTTTCATATGCCATTTCACCCAATTACCGCGGCTGGCTTTACACAAATCCGAGTTTTTTACCGGGTGCCCGAAACACCGATAGTCGGTGGGATGCTAATGAAAGGCTACTGACAGCCTGGGCAGGCGATTTTCGCTCGACATCCGAATCGGAAAGTTTTGATTTTTATAAATGGTCGGAATACAACACATTTACTCGGGAAAACGATGAAAAAACCGAGTTTCTGGCGCCGGCGATCATGGGAATTAAGTTTCTGAAAATCTCGAAAGATGATACGGGCTTGGAAAACCATATCAACGCTTTTACATGGTCGGTCGCACCATCGACCGGCGATTACGAAGGACCATTTTCCGGCGTTTCCGGCCTACCCAATAAATACGCCGCCATGAAAGATCCATCTCTGCTGGCTCAGGGGCAAACTTTCAACGATCCGACGGATACACGAATGCGGGATAACCGGATTTATGCAAACATTTCATTAGGTCCGTTTACAATCCGCCAGCGTAGTCAGGATTCGATCGAAGTCGTCATCGCGGAGTATGTCGGCGGGCTGGATTATGAGCGTGCAACCGTTGAAACCGATCCGGCAGTCGTTCAGCAGGCCGTCGATTCCGCGTCTGCCTATCTGAGCGCGCGGGTTACTTTCAACTACGAACATCAATTTCGCGTTCCGATGCCGCCGCCCGGTCCGACTTTTAGCGTTGGGCTTTCTAAAGTCAGCGGCTCTATCGGAAACGTGATCTCGTTTTCCGACGATGTGGAGAACGTTAACGATCCGCATCAGGGTGTCCCGGATGTGGCCGGTTACCGTATTTATCGGTCGGGACGTTATCCGTTCGGGCCCTGGATACCGATCGCCGATATTCCGGTTAAAAGTTCACTTTACTGGAATTCCGATTCGTCAAAATATCTTTATGTCGATAATCAGGTGGCGCTCGGTTATGGTTATTATTATTCTGTCACGAGTTACGACAGCGGACATGCGCAGTGGGCGATCGATCCGACAGTTTCCGTTCCGTCGCTGGAATCGTCGATCTTTGCCAATCGTACGACGACTTCCTTTTTTACGACGCTCATGCCGACTGAAGGAAAAGGATCACTCGACAATGTCGTCGTGGTTCCGAATCCATTCTATATTTCTTCCGGTTTTACACGCGTCGGCGATGAAAAGAAAATCCAGTTCGTGAACATTCCAGCCGAATGTACAGTCCGGATTTTTACGCTTCGAGGCGATTTCGTCAAAACCATTCATCATTCCGACGCAAACTCCGGAGTCGCCATGTGGAATCAAATCAGCGACTACGGGCAATACGTAAAAAGCGGTTTGTATTTTTATCACATCGAAACGCAGGACGGGCAAACGACAACCGGTAAATTTGCCATCGTGAATTGATCATGAAGAACCGAAAGTATCGAATGAGCGAGAAACGACATATCGGGCAGATGACAAAATCCATTCAATCGAATGGAAATATCCGGCGGAAATGGTCTGTCGTCTTCATGATGGTATTTTTAATTAGCAACGTTTCTTCGACGCTCTGCGATAATTTCCGCAAGACCGGAACGACCGGTTTCGTTTTTCTGGAAATACCGGTCGCCTCGCGAGCCGTCGGTCTTGGCGAGACCGGCATCAGTCTGACAAATGCCGGAGCGGACGGGCTTTTCATCAATCCGGCTCTGATCGCGCTTTCGGAAAATCGTACATCGGCAACATTGACGATCGGAAGTTGGTATTTGCAGACGAATCATCAGGCGATGGGAATAACCCGGAAAATTCCCATGATCGGAACATTCGGTTTACAGGCGGTCTATTTTAATTTTGGCGAGATGGAGCAGACGCGCAATTTGTCCGCAGATGAATTCGGCTCGTATGCTTCGATAGGAAAATTTTCGGCGAACGCTTATTCGCTCGGGCTGACTTACGCGCGGCAATTAACGGATAAATTCACGTTCGGTGCGACGTTGAAATACGTCCGCGAAACGATCTCGGAATATTATGCCGATAATGCCGTGATGGATCTCGGATTCGTTTACCGGACCGGATTCAATTCGTTGAGGATCGGGACGTTCCTTCAGAATTTCGGCCTGGAGACGAAATATTATTACGAAAAATTCAAAATGCCGCAACAACTGAAACTTGGAATCTCCGGCGAGGTTTTCGGCGAGATCAATTCACCAACACACGTGACGTTGTTGGCAGAAGCGGTTCATCCAAACGATCAGGAAGAACACATTCATCTGGGAGCGGAAGCGTCAATCCGAAATCTGCTGATTTTAAGAGGCGGTTACAAACTCGGCTATGACAATGAAAATCTGACGCTCGGTCTCGGCGTCCGTTTCGTTTATCAAACGAAAAAATTCCAGTTTGACATAGCGTATGCGAATCATCGTTATCTGGAAAACACCATCCGATACACGCTCTCGACGGAGTTATAAATGACAGCCAGACGATTTATTCGAAAAATCAATCAATTTACAATCGCCGGAATGTGTCTCATTTCCGTTTTAACCGTCGCTCGGGCTCAGGATAATCCGGTGAAGATCCGGCTCAACTCAGCCGGAATCGTTCAAAATTCCGCTTACCGCGTCGAAAAGTCTGCCGGTTTCGGTTTTTCTGGACAATTCAATCGTCGGTTGACAAAGAATTTCGACATTACTTTGCGTGTCGGTTATAACACACATTATTTAACGCAAGACAGTGTTCTCGACGAATGGAATTGGGATTACTGGGATTTGCGCTATACCGATTATTTAGACAACCTTGGCACTTTTACGAAGAAAAACGGAAAACTGCATTATACTAAAAACGATACGACTTTTCTCGCCGATTTCGATCCGCGACAGACTCTTGGCGAGACGATGCTTTCTCTCGGATTGGAATATCATAAAGACCTGACGAAGAATATCAGATTTTATACTGACTGTAACTTTGGGGTCAACGTTTACCGGCGAAACATCAAAATGGTC
>JAQUKI010000179.1 GCA_028719225.1 Fidelibacterota bacterium
ATGCCACGACATCGACATCGATTAGCACATACCCTTGAATCGTTTTCATAAATTTCTCCTAAGCTCCTTCGTTTGTTTCTTCGGTTGTTTCAACTATATCTAAACTATCAACGACATCCTGCCGATTGATATTTTCATCATGCAGACGCTCATAAAGATAAATCAACATCAAATCCCGGACTTCTCCCCAAAACTGTCCATCCGGGAAAAGATAATCGACATAATCTTGCAATCTAATGACGGGCTCAGCTGCACCGCTCTTGTAATTCTCCTTAATTATTCTCAGTAGTACCGAGCGTAGCTGATAAGCTTTTCCGGCTCCTTCGAGCATTACCAGATATTTCTTGTAGTTGTTCTCTTTCTGTGCCAGATCAAAAACAACATTTGCGACCTTTTTAATCAGGTTAATTTGCTCCTGTCTCATACCTAAAACCTCCTTTATGTAATATATTGCCATGGTTACCTGTGAATGCCTCTTGTTGTGGATATATGCGTCTTTATAAAATTTCCTCAAAAAACCTAAAATTGAATCGCCGTTTAATAGTCTTCCAAATACATCGTTCGGATTATTTAAATAATCTTCTTCTGACATCGGCTGATTATCTTTTCCTGAAATCCATTGATCATCTGTATAATCCCATGAGGATTTTTTTATATGATAGTGCTTTTGAATAAAAACGTACCAATCCGAATGACAATACCTAATTACTTTATTGAGAAACAGAAATATTGGATTAGGTAATCTGTAAATGTCACAATTAGGAGCTGCGCCGAAATTCGTAAAATGATAAAGTTGTAAGTAATCACTGAGTGTGTCATCGTTAACTTCAGTAATTATATCCGATGCAAATTTAAACAGCGCATTTTTCGGATTTCCAAATTCAGATTTAATGATTCCAACAGAAATTTTTTTACTAATTTTACTTATATTTTCTGCTATCGTTTTCTTTATCCAATATTCTTGAGATTTCTGGTTTTCAGTATGCAGCAAAGCCAACATTTCACCAGTTTGAATCACGATTAGAGGCAAGAAAAATAGTTTGATTGAACAATTCCCACAGATTAGAGAACCTTCTTTGTGGGATGTGTAATAATTAACTAGAGCGCCAGAGCCAGTGAGAGGAAAAAACTCTCTGGATGATGGGTATAGTATAGTAAGTTGCCCACAAATCTCACAATTTCTTTTTTTTGTAAATACCATCTTATCTGATCCTTGCGAATCAGATAATTCTATCTCCTTAATATATGAGTCAAAGACCATTCTTAGTGATTCAGTTCCTAGTTTCTTTACAGCATTAGTATGAAACACATTGTAAACGTTCTTCCCCCAGTCGGTCACGTATATTTCTGTTGCCAATTCAATTAAATCAGAAATTGATTTTTCTGAAAACATCTCCATTAAGTATTTCAGAGCATTGCCACCCGCATCCACAAAAGGATCACCAGTTGGTTTGAAAGAAATATTAACGTTCGACATATTTACATCGTCTCCTTTCCAATAATTCAATCATTTTTACTCTTCCCCGTCAAAATGAAAATGTTCGATGTCCATCGGATCGAGGTTTTTCAGGCGTTCGGTTTGGATAGATGCCCTGATTTTCGCCTTTATTTTCTCTTCGATCTCAATTTGCTGTCCGGATTCTTCCAGATGGCCTTTTTCCCAGACTATAATGTCATGGATGGCTGATATGTTACTATCCAAGTCCGGGTTCTCAGGCAAGAGTTCACGTAGCGCCGCCAGTTCGATTTCATATTTCTGGATGTGGTATTCATGTTTGTCGCATTCACCCAAGAGGTGGACGATCAGGTCATCCTTTTCTCCAACCATTTTTAAGGCGAGGAAGTCACGCTCTTCCTGGTCGTTTTCCGGCGACAGGTAATTGAATTCGTTTTCATCGATGGCGCATTCCAACCAATCGACTTCTCCGGCACGCTCGCTGTTTTTAAATTTCTCCAGCAGGTCTTTGGCCTCTTTGGTTGGCAGATGCGCCAGCATCATGCAAATTTCTTCCAGTTCTTTCTGCGGGGTATCATCGGAAAAGAGCAGGTAGTCAAATCTCTGATAGTCTTTTTCGGAATAATCCTTCGGGTTTTGAATGTCTTTATGCTCGACCATAATTTCTCCGTTTTTCAGACACTGATCTTTTGGGATTTATATTTTCAGACGCTGATTCTTTATGATTCTTTATGATTGACTCTTTAATTTTTCTTTTCATAACTAATCCGCGTCTTTCAGCGTCTATTTCTCTTCATAGTTAATCAGTGTCTCTCAGTGTCTTTATTAATCATCTCCGCGCAACCGAAGCCGTCGGAGTTCTTCTCGCCGAAGCCGCAGGTATAGCCGGTCTGAATCAGTTCCGGTTTGGCCTTAATTGTGAAAGGAGATTCGAAGGCTTTGATCTTGATATCGTCTTTGAAGTGGATGAGTTTGCTGATCATTCCCTGTTTGCGAATGATGTAGTCCATATCGAAGGCGAAAGTGAACTTTTTTGAGGGGCGAATGGATTTCCCGGTGAGCACTTTGTATTTGCGGATCAGGTTTTTCTGGATGTTTTCCTCGAACTTGACGCGCTCTTCGGGTTGGAGATAATCGAGGAAATGCTGCTCGCGCTTTCCGAAAGGCGTCGTTCGCGAGGTCGAAACGGTAATCGGTGAAAGACAGGTAAATGAGTGTGTTGAAATAAATATCGGTTCTATCAGGGATTCGACATGATCGACATGAAAGGCGCTATTTTGTCCGAAGAAGTTCAGATTGATGATTTGATCCGAGAAGACGCCAAAGACCAAATGTCTGAAGCTATTCGGGATAGGGGTCGAGAAAATAAATTCGATGTTATGGACATCGTCAAAACCGTTACGGTTCATTTTGAATGTGGAAAAACGGAGTTTTGAAAAGGTAAAGAGTTTGAATATTTTGACGATGTTTGTTTTTTCGGTTGTCTCATCATCGGACGCTTTTTGGGGTGTTTCTTTTAACATGAACCCGGAATCATGCAGGAATTGCGCATATTCGCCGGAGGATTTTGCGAGCAGATTATAGATCGCCGCACTCAGTTGATACTGATAGTTAAACGGGATAAAGATCGGTTTTGCCGTCGATGCATTGATTTTTATTCTCATTGAAATTCCTTAAATCAGTCATTAAAAGAAACCTCATTCCTGTGAAAAAGCGGATTACTGGCACAAAACAAATGAAAAATCGAATACGGCTAATATTAACCTTCTGAACTTAATGTGTCAAGAAATTTTTTATTCGTCTATAAAATATTTTACTTTATATCGGACAAGTCGGAAAATATTCGGTTTACTGTCAATATTATGTTATTTAATATCGCCTTTTGAAAGGTAGGAACACACCAAATAAATTGGATGTTTTTTACCAATTTCTATTAGAAATATTTCTCTCTATTTCTTGAAAAAGTCGTCCGACAGAGTCTGCATGTAGGCTTTACCATATTCGGTGGCGCGATCGACATTCGTTCCGGATTTGTAGATAATGCGCTTCTTATCGTTGCCGTAAACCACTTTTGCCGATTTTGTGATAAATCCGAATCCATTATTGAATGTATAGAATGCAAAATCGCGGTTTTTCGGGTTTAAAATGTCTTTGCTGAACCGGTGATTTTCTGAAGTAAGTCCGATCTGCGCCATCAGCGTCGCCGGAATGTCTGTTTGCGAAGAATAGGAATCGATCCGCATGTTTGTCTTTTTCAGAGCGCCGCCGACCCAAAGCATCGGGACTTTGAATTTTTCGATGGAATGATTCGGCGACTTGCCTGGATGACGGATTCCGTGATCGGCGGTGATAACGATTAATGTATTATTCCACCACTTCGATTTTTTAGCGCGGGCAATGAATTCGCCGAGACAGCTGTCGGCATAATACGCGGAATTCAGATATTTCGTTTCGTTGTCGTCTCCGGGAAAAACGGCTTGCATCGGGACATCGAACGGCTCGTGACTGCTGAGCGTGAATAAAGTTGAAAAGAATGGCTGATCCATCCCATCGAGATCGTTTGCGAAGCGGTCGAACATGATGTGGTCATGCACGCCCCATTTCGCATTAAATGTCGATGCGTCGAAATCGTCCATCGTGGTTAATTTATCGACGCCGCTCAGGACAAAATAAGAGTTGAGATTGGCAAAATCGATCTCGCCGCCATAATAAAACGAAGTCGCGTAACCGGCATTTTTCAGGTCGCGGATCAGATTGGGAAGTTTTTGAGATTTGTTGGCATATTTGACGATCGAGTTTTGCGGCTGAGCCGGATAGCCGCTTAATATACAAACAATTCCTTTATCGCTACGGTCGCCATTTGCGAAGAAATTCGTGAACAGAACGCCTTCGGAAGCCAGATGGTTGAAGTTCGGCGTAATCCCGGGCTTTCCACCGAGCGGTTCGACGATCTTGGCCGTAAAACTTTCCATAAGGATGAGAATGATGTTCGGCTGTGAAGATTTCAGAAGACTGACCGGCTTTCCCTTTCCCGGTTTCGTTTGAAGTTCGGCAAAGAGAGAATCCGCCCGTTCGGTCGGCATATAACGGTACTGTTTTGTCAACCTGTCTTTTTTTGTCCATGAATAGATGGCATTCCAGTTCACGTTGATCGCCGCGTGATTGGCGAACATATTTTCATGGAAATAAACCGAACCGACATTCAGCGGCGCTATTCCAAGCCCACCGCGCATCGGAATGACAAGCAAAACTGTCAGGATCAGAAAACTAACCGGACAGATGAGAAAATCCGGGCGGAACTTCTTGATCGCCGGTTCGATCACCTGTCTGTAAAAAATCCAAAATGACACGAACAAAACAATTCCGACTAAGATCGGTAAAAAGAAATCGCCGAAAGTCACGGAAGCGAACGCTTCTTTGGGCGTGTTCATATAGATCAGCGGCGTAATGTCGAGCCGAAATCCCCAATACCGGTAAAGTCTCGCATCGATTCCGGCGATCAGGATCATCAGGACCAGCAGGATAATCGTGTAAACTTTCGAGAACACGAAAAAGACCGGCTTTCGCGTAAATGAAGTTCCAATCAGGAACAGGAACGGCAGGATCAGAAGATAAGCCGTCACCGATAGATCCATTTTCATACCGTGCCACTGAACGGCGAG
>JAQUKI010000180.1 GCA_028719225.1 Fidelibacterota bacterium
TTTATGGATACAACGTTCCCAGCGAACCGGTTAGGATCGATGTCCAATGGACGGCAAACACGGAAACCGATTTTCTCCATTACAATGTTTACAAGTTCACCAGTGGTCTCTTTGCCGCTGATTCGACGACTTTCCTGCAAAACCTGACGACCACAAGTTTTTCCGATACCGCTATCACGATCGGAACAAAATATTACTACAAAGTCACCGCGGTTGATAAAGGATTGAAGGAGAGTCAGACTTCCGATCTGAAGAGTGACCTTGCGCTCGCCAATCCCGAACAGACTTCGCCTGCGGCTAACGCTACAGGTCAGCCTTTAAGACCGACATTCACATGGCAAAAATTGGATGGCGCAACGAAATACAACGTGATCGTTCAGACTTCTTCTCAAAGCGGCGAAATCTGGACGGGAACTGTCGTCCAGCCGACATCGGGAACGACCGTATCGATGCAGTTCCCTGTCAGCCCGACTCTGGCAAAAAACACCAACTATTATTGGAAAGTCGCGTCCTTTTCTTCGGACAACACACAGGCGAATTCTTATAGTCCGACTTGGCGTTTCACGACGACAAATTAAAGGAATTCGTTTTCAGCGAAGACAAACGGTTTTTGCCGATTCAACATAGTTGATAAATTGTCTGAAAAGATGTATTTTCTCCGCCATGAATTATACTCAATATTTTCAAAATTGTCTGATGTTAAAACACAGTTTTCTCTGTGTGGGAATCGATCCCGATCCGGCGCTGATTCCCGACAGATTCGATCGCTCACCGGAAGGCATTTATCGTTTCGTAACTGAAGTCATCCAAGCGACGAAAGACTTAACGCCCGCCTATAAATTCAATCTCGCTTTTTTTGAATATTGGGGTTGGAAAGGCTGGCAGGTTCTGGAGCGCCTGCTCGAAGAAATGCCGGACGATGTTCTGCTGGTCGGCGATGCCAAACGCGGCGACATCGGTAATAGTTCCAAATTTTACGCCAAAGCCCTTCTTGAAACACTGAAATTTCACGCCGTCACGCTGAGTCCATATCTCGGTTCGGAGAGTCTTCAGCCGTTTTTGCAGGATGAGACAAAGGGTGCGTTCATACTATGTGTGACGTCCAATCCGTCCGGGCGGGAATTGCAGGATCACGGCGGCGATTTTCCATTATATCGAAAAACGGCAGAAATCGTCGAGAAACTGAATCAAAAGCAAAACGCGGGATTGGTGATGGGCGCGACGAAACCGGAAATGCTGGTCGAAATGCGCAACCGTTTTCCGAACTTGCCGTTTCTCATCCCGGGTGTCGGAACTCAGGGCGGAGAGGCTGCCACTGCCGTCGATGTTTGTCGGAAATGCGGTGCTGGGTTGATAAATGTCTCGCGGGGGATTCTATTTCCTTCCGGCGGGCAATTCCCTGAAAACGTCCGCTCCGCCGCGCAATTATATCACGAACAATTTCAATTCTGAGGTAAATCATGACCGTCGAATCTTATGAAAATATTCTCAAAGAGAGTGGAGCGGTTCTGACCGGGCATTTTCTTCTTACGTCCGGGCTTCACAGCGACACGTATGTCGAAAAGTTCCGTCTTCTCCAGTTTCCGCTTTTGACTGAAAAACTTTGCAAAGCAATTGCAGAGAATTTTGCTACGACGGCGCCGCACGTTGTTGTTGGAGCCGCAACCGGCGGCATTATTCTCAGCCATGTCGTCGCCCGATTTCTCTCCTGCCGGAGCATCTTCGCGGAGCGCGAGGAAACCAGCCTGCTGTTTCGACGCGGATTCAAGATCGAAGAAGGAGAGCGTGTTCTGATCGTCGATGATGTCGTCACGACCGGCGGATCGATCTTTGAAATGATCGATCTGGTAGTTAAACAGGGCGGAATCATCGTTGGTATCGGCGTTTTGATCGACCGAAGTGGCGGAAAGGTCAATTTCGGTTTTCCGTATTTTCCGTTGGTTAAATTGGATATTCCGACATTTAAACCCGACGCATGTCCGAAGTGTTTACAGGGAATTCCACTGACCTCGCGAGGCCGGACGGGGAAAAAATGATTTTTTGTAATCTGGGAAGCGGAAGTAAGGGCAACTGCACTTATCTTCGCGGCGAAAACAGAGCGATTCTCATCGATCAGGGCTTTTCTCTGAAGAATCTGACCGAACGGATGCAGTCGGCAAATCTTGATCCCGGAGATGTAGCCGCGATCATTGTTTCCCACGAACATTCCGACCACGTCAAAGGAATCGGCGTCTTTGCACGTCACTTTCGCGTTCCGGTTTTTTGCACGGAAATCACCCGCCGCGCGATTCCATCTGATATCGTTAAAAATGTACGAATCGAAACTTTTACAGCCGGCGATGTTCTCGAAATCGGCGATATACAATTGAAAACGTTCACGACGCCGCATGATGCCGCCGATCCAATCGGTTTTGTCGGCGAATCCGGAAATGTTCGAATCGCCGTTCTCACGGATTTGGGAACTGTTGTCGAATCAGTAATCCAGCATATTTACGACCTCGATCTGCTTTTTCTGGAATCCAATCACGATATGTGGATGCTGATGAATGGACCTTATCCGCTTTACCTCAAACACCGGATCAAAGGTCGCGACGGCCATTTATCCAACGAACAATCGCTCGATCTATTTAAAAAAATCAAAATGAATGGAAGATTCCGGCATCTGATCCTCGGGCATTTGAGCGAGATCAACAACGATCCGGCGAAAGTGCTGGAACTCTTTGAGAGCGGAATCGTCCCGAAACTTCGGGATAGAAAAATTTCAATTGAAATAGCGAATCAACATCAACCAGGAAACGTTCATATTTTATAGGAGAAAGACATGAGAATCATCACAATTCTTACGCTGTTATCACTCACTGTTTGCGGATTTTCCCAAACGCTCACCAATAAAGACATTTCGGACCTTCAGATCAAACTGAAAACCATTCCGAACGAACCTGTCGGTAAAGACGAAGTCGCTGTGATCGAGACGGATTTCGGCAACATCGTTGTCGAACTTTACGCCGAAAAAACACCCGGTCATGCTGGCAATTTTAAAAAATTAGTGAATGCCGGTTATTACACCGGCACGACATTCCACAGAGTCATTCCGGGATTCGTCGTTCAGGGCGGCGATCTGTACAGCAAAGATGCGAATCCGGCCAATGATGGAACCGGCGGCCCCGGCTACGATCAAAAAGCCGAACTCGGCCAAAAACATCTGCGCGGATGTCTCGCTGCGGCAAGATTGCCCGATCAGGTCAATCCAGAAAAACGCTCCAGCGGCAGTCAGTTCTATTTTTGTCTCGTCGATCTGCCATCACTCGATGAAGGCGGATATACGGTTTTCGGAAAGGTCATCAAAGGCATGAACGTCGTCGATAAAATTGCAACCGTCGAACGCGATAAACGCGACCGTCCGATAAAAAATGTCGTGATGAATAAAGTCTATATGACGACAAACGCGGAACTGAAAAAAATCAAATGAAGCCAAAAGTCGGTCTGGCATTAGGCGGCGGCGGTGCGCGTGGAATTGCGCATCTCGGCGTTCTGAAAGTGCTGGAAGAGGAAGGAATTCCAATCCATCTCATTACGGGCACGTCGATGGGTGCGGTGATTGGCGCGATGTATGCGCAAAATCCGAACGCGCTGGAAGTGATGCATCGACTGGGAGATTATCTTAAAGGTAACGATTATGAGTCGCTCGGACTGAAATACATCGTTCCTCAGAACGGAAATACGCCTTCTGTACTGGCGCAGTTTATGAAAACGATCGCCAGGCGGATTGTCATTAATTATGCCACTTCGCGGACCGGTTTGGTTAAAAGCGAACGTCTGTCGAACGCCATTGCCGTTCTCATCGACGAGATGGATATCCGGAATACGAAAATTCCGTTCGTTGCAGTCGCAACCGATCTGAATTCAGGAGAAACGGTTTCGTTCCGGGAAGGAAGTCTGCGATCAGCCGTCCGGATGAGTTCGTCGATTCCGGGATATATTTCGCCGGAGGAATTGAATGGGAAGTTGATCACTGATGGCGGCGTCAGCGCGCCGGTTCCTGTTGAAACTGCCCGTGAATTGGGCGCCGATGTCGTGATCGGAGTTTCGGTTGGCGTTAAAAATGTCAGCACTATGAAAGACGCGCACATATTGGATATTGTCAATCGGACGGATACTATTCGCGGCATGTATCTTTCGCGTCTGCAATTGTCATTGGCAGATGTCGGTCTGCATCCTGATGTGAAAGATGCGCATTGGAGTGAATTTCTCCGATTTGAAGATTTTATCTCAGCCGGAGTCGAAGAAACACGTAAAAAATTACCGGAAATTCGTCGCGCATTGAAAATGAAACAAGGTTTTTTCGGGCGGATGTTTTCCATCGTTAGTTCTTAGAAGAAAACTCATGAAACGAACGAATCTTCTTATTTTGATTATGCTCGGTTGTTTGATGACGTTTGCACGCGCACAGTCGTCAGAACCGATTTTAACTGTAAAACCTACGCTTTCGGCGGGTGATGTTCACTCCGGTGATAAATTTACGGTAGCCGTTAATGTCGATCTGGTCGATCCGTGGCATATTAATTCATCGACGCCGACCGATCCGTATGTGATTCCGACGAAATTGACGGTTCGTCCGTCGAAAGATTATTCCATCGAATCGGTGAAATTCCCACCGCACCAGTTGAAGAAATTAGCCTTTTCAAACGAACCGTTAGCCGTTTATGAAAACCAGTTCGTCGTACTGATTTATGGTAAAATTTCCAAATCTCCCGGGAAATCGGTATCGCTGACCGGAAGTTTATCCTATCAGGGTTGTAACGACGAGATGTGCATTGCGCCCGATACAGCCATGTTTACTGTGAAAATTCCGGTAACGACTGACACCAAAATCGTCGAATCGGCGAAGCCCGAGGTCGATATCAAACCGGATTCACAAACAGCGACCGGCGATTCACGAACATTTGACGTCGGCAATTCGCTGGAAAAAAAAGGCGCCGTGCTGACGTTTATTCTTATTTTTCTCGGCGGGCTCGCGCTGGACCTGACGCCGTGTATTTATCCGCTGATTCCGATCCCGATGAGTTATTTCGGCGGGCAGGCTACCGGCAGGGAAGGCAAACGATTCA
>JAQUKI010000181.1 GCA_028719225.1 Fidelibacterota bacterium
TTCGCCTTGATGAAATCCAGATCGAATGTTCACAGTCAATCCAGTTCTCCGTTTGATCCGAATAACGAAGCTGTTGCTTACTTACAGGCGTTCGCTGACGGATACATTTTCAATCTTTCCGAAGATATTTCCGAACAAATCAGTGGAAAGGAATCGTTAGATGAAATCATGAATACAGCAATCCGGCTCGAAAAAGATTCTATCGTATTTTATCTGGGAATCGAACATGTCGTATCCGAACATCAAGAAAGAGATCAGGTCGGATCGATCATCCGTGAAGAAATGAAACATATCGCTTTTTTAACGGATTATCTCAAGCGAATTAAAATATCCTAAACTCGCGAATACCTGCCATTCCGTAAATCATTAATCCTCCTTTCACATCATTAAAAAGGAGAATCGATTAATGTCCATATTTGTGAAGGATGTCATCGTTTTGATATGAATCACGTTTGGTTTTTTTCATTTGGATTTTGACGTTCATGCTTTTAATATTCGATGTGTTTTTGCTTAAAAGCAGATTAACGAAAATTAAAAATAAGGAGTGTATATGAGTAAATGTTCCAGGAAGTTGACTCTTCTCCTGCTAATCGTTGTTTTCATGTCCACCAGCCTGCTGATGGCGGGAATGAAAACGACTACATTTCAGGGGAAAGAAGTCGTATCGAATAGCATCGTTGTTGTGGACAAAGCGATGCAAAATTTCGGCACACCGACTAAAGCAAGCGCCGTACTATCTGCTTTAGAAAAAGTAAAGTCCACATATAATGTTCGGATCGGCAAACGGGTCGCTCCGAAAGGCGCTGAAGAATGGCAAATTTCCGGCGATATGGAAAAAGCCCTGAACGAGTTGAATGCCATTCCCGGCATTTCGGCTTTTCCAAATTATGTTTTCCACCGTCCGGAGGTAACGCAGAGATCTATGGATAAGACCTCAAAACCAACCGTTCCGGATTGGCGCGTTCAGAAAACCATGGGACCGACTGGCGAATCCGGACAGTACGCCGTTGTCGATGACTACAATCAACTGTGGATAACTGATTACGGCACACCCGGCACCAGCCAGATTTTTGTCTTCAACGCCGACGGTTCACAGGCATGGTTCAGTCCAATCACAAGCGCACTGGATGATACAGGAGCCGTGCTTTCACTTGCCGGTCAACAAATGGGCGGCGTTGCTTATTCCAACGGCGTTGTCTATGCAATTTCGTATGTCGCCAAGAAAATCGTCCGGTTCAACAGTTATGACGGCTCGCCGTTGAATGCGATTCCGATCAGTTTCTCCGCCGGCGATCTTGACATTGACCAGTACGGTCATATTTTCGTCGCATACAAAACCGCCGCTATGTTCGCTGTCTTTGATGCGAACGGGGTTCAGATGAAAGGCTCGCCTTTCGGCGTAACCGGATGGAGCGTCAACCGCGGCATCAGCGTCACCGCGGACGGTTCGAAAATCTTATTACCCAACGAGTCGAAAAATCTCATCTACGAGTGGAACGGAGTCTATCCAGCTTCTGATTCCGTATCTTTTGAAAGAGACACAACTGATTTCGTTAAAAATTTAAACAAACCTTCCGCCTGTGAAATCGATGCGTATGGTACCGTTTGGATTTCGAACACCGGCGCTAACGAAATCGTTATGACCGATATGAATGGAAATATATACAAGCGGATCCCAAATCTGACAGCCGTCAGGGGCGTGGCGTTCGATTATACAAACAACTATACTTACGCCATTCACTTTACCAGTGCCGTTCCAATGGTCACTCAGTTGGAACCGTTGGTTGATGATCCGTATTTCGGATATCAGTATGCGTTGAATAATGACGGTTCCTTTAGCAGTACTGCGGTTCCGGGAGCCGATATGGACATTTTGAGAGCATGGAATGTCAGCACCGGCGGCAAGATGCTTGTCAACAGCAAAAAAGAGAATGTCATTGTCGCCGTATTCGATGACGGTGTCGATTTCGACCACGCAGATCTTAAAAATAATGCATGGATTAATCCCGGTGAAGATCTGAACGGAGACGGTGTCGTTCAGGATGAAGAGATCAATGGTTATGATGACGATGGGAACGGTTTCGTAGATGACTTCTGGGGATGGAGCCCGGTGTACGATCAAAACATCTATCTGAATCCCGGCAGTTTTCATGGAACGCACGTTGCCGGAATCATTGGCGCAGAAGGAATGAACGGGATCGGAATTTCCGGCGTCAATCAACACGTCAAACTCATCTCGGTTATGATTTTTGACGAATCCGGCTCTACCGATGCGATCAGCATTATGTATGGTTACTATTATGTATCAACCTTGCTCAAAGAAGGTGTAAATATCGTCGCGATGAACCAGTCATGGGGCGGTGGCTCATATTTCATGGATCGTGGAGAAGCTAAATTTGTGGAATGTATGACAAATTATGCGCTCGACCATAACCAGCACAACATGCTCTGGGTCTGCTCATCGGGAAATACGGGTACTGATGGCGACGAAATGAATTATTATCGTTATCCGTCCGGTATTCAAGCACCGAATATCATTGCAGTTGGAGCCACGGATGCGAGTGACAACATGGCCAGTTACAGCACTTATGGTAAAGTAACAACCGATGTCGGCGCGCCGGGAGATGAGATTGCTTCAACATATCCAGGCAATTCTTATGTTTTCATGAGCGGAACATCGATGGCGGCTCCGCATGTCACCGGTCTCTTAGCGTTATCTAAATCAGTTTTTCCGAACGACGATGCGTATGCTTTAATTGCCCGCGTTCTCGGTACGGCGGAACCAAGCGCCAATTTTAACGATCTGTGGATGACCGAAGACCGCGTGAATGCATTCTACGCAGTTTCTCCCGAAAGCCTGTCCACCGGTCTAATTCCCAGTATTGAACAAGCGTATGTAACTCGTTCAATGTATGACGACGCCGGGATGGTTACGCTTGGATTTGTCAACGCGACCGGCGCTGATATAACCGTTAGCGGCGCAGATATTACAGGCACAAATGCCGCAGATTTTTCATTTTACAATACTTTCACAACAAAGACGGTGAAAAAAGGCGAAGCATTCGGATTGCCGGTCGCTTACATGCCCGTTTCCAAAGGTGCTTCTATAGCGACACTTACGATCAATACAAGTGCCGGCAATGTCGTCATTCCGATCAATGGCGAAGAAAAAACTTATGCGGAAATCAGCATCGATCCTTTTATGAATCCGGTACAACTGGTCCAGTGGGGCGATACGGTCACGACATCGTTCAATGTGTCAAGTGTTGGTGACAAGTCGCTCGAATATTCGTTGTATCAGTATTTGGAAAGTATTAATGCGGACGAAGTAAATCCGCAACTCACTAACCTGATCAAATACAAACCTGCATCGGCGGCACAAACCAAACCCGATGTCAATCAACGCACTTTGGTCGAAGAGCAGTTCGGTCTCATTGCGCCGGTCGTCGCTGGTCTTGAGAGAAAACACTACTCGATCAATTCTGCCAGCAAAGGTGAATCGATTTTATGGAGTGACAGTCTGAATGATGCGGCTGTCGTCGCGGAAAACTGGTACACATTGGCATTCGGTTCCGGAGATGCAGTCAACGAGACATTTAATCTTTATGATGTCAATCCAACCGATACAGTCAATAACGTTTTTCTGGCGGGTGATTTTGTCAACGGTTATAAAGACAATACGATCGCTGTCGCCGTTTCTCCGATGTTCGACTTCTTGCCGGTCGGAGATCAGACTGGAATGATGCCTTCGTATTTACAATTCGATTACGCGGCGCAGTTGGAAAATGGTTATGATTACTTCTACGTCAACGTCATTGTCGATGGCGAGAGATATCAAACCATTGTTCAAACAGATTATAACTTAACGGCTGACTCTCTAATGCACTCAGTTTATGTCGACATTTCTCACCTTTGGGGAATGAGGAACGTTGAATTCTGGTTCATCTTCTACACGGATGGATCGACTGCAGGCGGATTCGGATCCTTGTTTGACAACGTCGCTATCACGCAGACCGACGCGCCTTATTGGGCATCCTCATACGA
Organism: Fidelibacterota bacterium; assembly: GCA_028719225.1. GTDB lineage: Bacteria > Fidelibacterota > UBA2242 > UBA2242 > UBA2242 > 0-14-0-20-45-22. The sequence goes on from JAQUKI010000181.1 coordinate 4,045, forward strand.
CGGAGTTCTCGAACCGGGGCAAACTGAGACCATTACATCAACCCTCCGATCCGATATGTTGTATCCGGGGAAGTTTTATCTAATCTCTGAATTCGAATCCAATGCGATCGTGCAGGATTATTACAATTCATTGAATATCGCTCCATTTAATATCGTCATTGGACATTTGACGCTCAATCCGAAGAGACAGGACATCGGCTCCTATTATCGTGACGAAACAACCTACTCGAACTTCACAGCTACGAACGACGGTATAGTCGATGTCGAGTTCTATGCAGATTATATCATTAATCGGAAGGACGATGGAGACGATTCTATCCAGAAAACGGTAGTAAAGACGATCGAAGCCGCGAAAGCATCTGTGGATTCGAAAGAAAAAACCACAGTATCCAAAACCGAGCCAAAATCACTGGAAGCCCGCTTGGATGTAATCAAGGGAATGTTAACCCAAAAACCGACAAAAGCCGTCTCGACAAAGAAATCTCTCGATGAGGTTTCCTCCGGTTTCTTCAGAGGATTCAGAGGCGATTATGGTGAAACGATTTATACCGAGAATTTCGATTCCAGCAATGTCCTTCCTGAAGGATGGCTGGTTGAAGACTGGACTTATGGTCTCGGCGATGTCTGGCATTTGGAAAATTTCGGCAGCGATACATTGGTCGATAATTTAATGTTCTTCGGAAACAGCGACGTATGGGAATATTATCCCGGATCAAATACGATTGCCTATTCACCCGTTTTCGACCTTACTGGCTTAACGGATGATACTACAAGACTCATCTTCGAGTTTGATTATGCAGCTTATCTCGAACCTGGATATGATTATTTTTACATGTATGTCGGCTATGTTTATCAGGATACGAGTGGCGTGGAATATATCGACTGGCGGTATATCGGCGACACGGATGAAGTCTTCGAAAATGATGGAGAAATGCATTCTATGATGCTGAATCTCCCCCGCGCTAAAGGTCACAAGATGTTGATCGCCTTTTGCGCTTCCAGCGATTATAGCGTCAATGAAGGCTTCGCCGCTTTCGATAATCTGAAAGTCTATACACT
>JAQUKI010000182.1 GCA_028719225.1 Fidelibacterota bacterium
TTCAATGCCAAACTCTTCTTCCATTTTCATGATAAGTTCGACGGTATCAAGAGAATCTGCACCCAAATCATCAATGAAAGATGCTTCCATTTTGATTTTTGTTTTTTCGACTCCGAGCTTGTCGGCAACGATTTCCTGGACTTTTTGAAAATTATCCATTTTATCCTCCTTTTGTTTGTTACATAACCATGCCGCCATCGACTTGAATAACCTGACCCGTCAGGTAATCAGCCAACGGTGATGCTAAAAAAAGCGCAACATGCGCGACATCTTTTGGTGTTCCTGCCCGATGCAGAGGTATTTTTTTATAAAAATCTTCTTTAACCGCGTCGGGCAGAACGGAAGTCATCGGCGTGTCGATAAATCCCGGCGCGATAATATTGACGGTGATATTTCTTGATGCGAGTTCCTGCGCGATCGATTTGGAAAAACCGATAACGCCCGCTTTACTGGCAGCGTAATTTGATTGACCAATGTTTCCCGTCAATCCAACGACTGAACTGATGTTGATGATTTTTCCGGATCGCTGCCGGATTAAATGTTTGGAGGCAGCGCGTGTCATGAGAAAAACACCTTTCAGGTTCGTCTCGATAACCGCGTTCCACTGGTCGTCCTTCATCCTTAACAGAATGTTGTCGCGAGTGACACCCGCGTTGTTGATCAGCACGTCGATTTTCCCGAATTTTCCGATCACGGTCTCGACGAACTTTTCGACGTTTTCCGGATCGGTAACATTACAGGGGATCGCGTCGAAAGTGTAACCTTTTTGTGTGAAATCCGCCATAGCGGGATCGAGCGCTGTCTGTATATAATCAGAAAGAATGACGGTAGCCTGTTTTTGCGCGAAAGTCTCTGCGATCGCGAATCCGATTCCTCTCCCGGACCCCGTGACAACTACGACTTTATCTTTAAAATTCAGATCCATTGAAACCTCGTCAATTCCGGCCATGTCGAAATACCGGAAATTTTTATATCACTGGAAATGCGTTTGATGATTCCTTGCAGAACTTTTCCCGGTCCGACTTCAACAAAAGTGTCGGCGCCGTCAGCGATCATCGATTGAATGCTGTCGTTCCAGAGAACAGGCGACGTCAATTGTTCGATCAATCGCTGCCGGATTTCAGCCGGATCAACCGACGCCTTTCCGGTGACATTTAAATAAATGGGGCAGAATGGTTGTTGGAAAGTGGCGGCGTTCAGCGCTTTTTTTAATTCGATGCGCGCATCGGCCATCAATTCGGAATGAAATGCGCCGCCGACTGTCAACTCGACGACCATTTTTGCGCCGGCATTTTTCATTTCGTTCATCATCATTTGAACGGAATGTGTTTCGCCGCTGATGACGATCTGGCTTGGAGAGTTATAGTTGGCGACATTGCAAACGCCGATTACCGAAGAGGCTGCGATGACCTCACGAACTTTGTCAATGGATAATCCAACGATTGCTGCCATTGTGCCGGTAGTTTTTTCGGTTGCAATCTGCATTTGTTCGGAACGGATTTTGACGAGATTCAGCCCATCTGCAAAAGAAAGTGAACCGGCGGCAACGAGTGCAGAGTATTCGCCCAAACTATGGCCTGCGACCATTTCCGGTAGAAACCCTCGTTGTTTCAATTCTTCATAAACGATAAGCGATAATGTGAAAATAGCCGGTTGTGTGACGGCGGTTCGGGTCAGTTTATTCAACGGTCCGTTGAAGGAATATTCTTTCAACGGGAAACCGAGCCGTGACTCGGCGGCATCGAAATGTGAGCGCGCTATTTCGCTTTTTTCATAGAAGTCGGAGCCCATGCCGACATATTGCGATGCCTGTCCCGGAAAAACAAACGCTTTCTTAGGCATGACGTAAATGCCCCCAACGAATGAGAATACTTCCCCATGTAAAACCGGCGCCAAACGCCGAAAACAAAACGATATCGCCTTCCTTGATTCTTCCGTCATCGTAAGATTCGACCAGTCCGATCGGAATGGTCGCGCTTGTCGTGTTGCCGTATCGGTCGATATTGAGAAGTACCTGTTCGGGTTTAAGGTTCATTCGATCGACGCAAGCATCGATGATCCGTTTATTTGCCTGATGCGGGATGAAAATAGCAATATCTTTTCCTGTCAGGGAATTCCGGTTTAAAAGTTCCTCTGAAACGGCTGCCATCCGGCTGACGGCGAATTTAAACACTGTTTTGCCTTCCTGATACACATAGTGCATTTTCTGATCGACCGTTTCATGGGTCGCCGGATGAAGGCTTCCGCCTCCCAACATATAGAGAAAATCTTTTCCTGCGCCGTCCATTTTAAGAATGTGGTCGAATATGCCGGATGTGCCGTTATCATCCGCGGCTTCGAGTAAAACGACGCCTGCACCGTCTCCGAAGAGGACGCAGGTATCACGATTCGTGTAATCGGCGATGGAACTCATTGTGTCCGCTCCGAAGACCAGTATCTTTTTGTATTGACCGTTCTCGATAAATTGAGTTGCAATAACAAGTGCATACAGGAAGCCTGAACATGCGGCGGATACGTCGAATCCAAAAGCGCTTTTTGCGCCGATGCCGTTTTGTATCAGAGCGGCAGTGGAGGGAAAAAACATATCGGGCGTGACGGTAGCGACAACGATAAGGTCGATTTCTTCCGGATCGATGGGAAACCGTTTTTGCATGTCTGCGAACGCCTGAATGCTCATTTGAGATGTGGCTTCACCTTCTGCGACAATATGTCGTTCGACGATACCGGTGCGCGTCCGAATCCACGCGTCGGTGGTATCGACCATTTTTTCCAAATCCGAATTGGTCAGCACACGTTTCGGTGCATATTTTCCAAAGGCTGAAATGACGGCTCGTTTTTTACTCATAACTACCCATAGACGAAATTAATTATTTCGATGATAAAGTGGTTAGAAAATCCCGTTTCAAAAGACAATACTTTGCCGTTCTTCCTGTCCCAAACAATCACTCCGAAAATCCATTTCCGGAGAAATGTCATTATTTTTCTTTTGCAGAAATAACCGGGCGCCCTTTATAATATCCACAATTCGGACAGGCGCGATGAGGTAATTTCGGCTCTCCGCACTGGGCGCATTTCGATATCGTCTGTTCATCAAGTTTCTTATGCGTTCTGCGTTTGTCCCGGCGCGATTTAGATGTCTTGCGTTTTGGTTGTGCCAACTCTTTATTCCTCCAAACTAACTAAGTGTTAACATTTTTTTCAACGGTTCCCAGCGATCGTCACTTTCATTTTGTCCGCATTTGCATCTCTCAAGGTTCAGATTAACTCCGCATCGAGAACAAAGCCCACGGCAGTTCTCATCGCAGAGTTTTTTCATTGGTACACTGAGTAATACAGCATCGCGAATGTAATTGGAAATGTCAACTTCCATCGTCGTTTGAGTGATGGAAATGATGTTCTCGTCGATCTGTTCTGGACCAATATTTCCAGTCGTTAGAATGACCTGAAAATTGGACTGAAGATTTTGCGTGAATGGAACTAGGCAACGGTCACATTCGAATTCGGCTTCAGCCCGGACGATTCCGTCGATGCTGATTTCACTTGAACCTTTGTTAATTGATAGGTTGACATCCACGAGCGGCTGTTTGAACCACTCATCGGAAATATCGAGTAATTCCCGCGGGAGGGAACCCTCGATTTTTTGAAAACCTTCTCTTAATGCGTTCAGTCTAATCTGCATATCGACCAGCAAATTTATTTCAAAGCACCTTTATATTCAAGTTTTTTACTCCACAAAAGAAAAGACGTCCGCTGAACGGACGCCCTTTCAGTAAACGTTTAAGAACCGGATTACTTTGTCTCTTCCGGTTTGACCTCGGAATTTTCTTCAGTTCCGGAAGGAGATTCGGGAGTTATTTCTTCCTCTTCTTTCTTGTTTTTCTCTTCCTCGGCGAGTTCATCCTCGTCTTTCCGTTCGATTAGATTTTCATCGTCTTTTTTCTTCCGAAGAATGATATAGATGATCGATTGTCCGGCGGTGATGTTAGAGAAAAAGAAGGCGATCACGGAGGCAGCAATGGCAAACAAGGCAATTGTGATGAGAATGATTGTGATAACGTCGGTCGTAGTTAAAAATAACGGTTTGGTTATGCCTTTTGAAACATTGTTTGCATAGTAAAAGAACTTACTGATATAAGGAGTTAATGGCGAATTTGCGCCATACAGATAAGAGGATGCCTGTTCGACGATTCGTGCCATCTTTCCATCCATCAACCATGGAACTCCGAAGATATAATTGAAAAACTTATAACCAAGGATCATCGCCCAACCGTAAATGAATGTCGCAATTCCGCTTAATCCGACGACAATTGCTTCATAAGATATGAGTCTCCACGGCTGTGACCACAGCGTTGAATAACTCTGGAAAACCGTCTCCATTGTATCTTCTTCGGCGGTTCCGACAATTGACGGAGCGAGCACAAATGAAACGACGAAAACAGCCGCTGAATAAACGACAAAGGTCGAAACGATAAAGTATAATAAATAGGGTAATCCCAGAATGAGTATATCGAGTACCGGCCATTTGGATATCCATGCCGCAACAATGGCGCAAATGACGAAAAATGCAATAATGAGTAGAATGGAAATCGGTCCCATAATGACCGCGAGGCCGTGTTTCTTGATATAATTAACACTGTCACCGGATGAAAAGAATTCGTCTCCTTTTAATTGCTTGTACGTTATCCTCGATACAGCCAGCGATGCCTCGAGAAACATGACTACCCAGAGTACAATTCCGATCCCGCTGATCAAGTATGCATACCATGCGACTGGCAGAGTCGTCGAAAAGAGACAGGGGAAGAAATGGAATGTATTCCAGATTTCAGTGACAGTTTGGCCGTTTAAGATGAGTGCCAGATATGTCAGGATGGTGTAAATGCCCCAGCCGATTGCTAATCCAAGCGAATGGACCCAGATTTTTTTACCGCTGAGCGCCAAACGCGGCGTGCTGAAAATATCACGAATATCAAAATAAGTCAATTTCATCATTTCCTCCTAAATTCACATTTAATCTTGCCGAACGTTATCTATCCAGAATTTTTCGTTCGGAAATCTATTTCTAAAGTCGTTCAAAGC
>JAQUKI010000183.1 GCA_028719225.1 Fidelibacterota bacterium
GTTCCAATCGGCTCATTCTGATTCCCGACAGTTCGTTTTCGGGTTTAACGCTGGTGAATTTCAGACAGCGCGGGCAGGAGATGACGATTCCCGTGATCGTTAATAAAAAAACCGGCGTGACTTTCCGCTATCGCCCGGAAAATCGAAATGCTAAAGTTTACGTGATGGGAAATTTTAACAACTGGAGCCGCTCACAGACAGAAATGTTCGATGCCGACGGCGATGGAACTTTTACGCGTGATGTTTTCCTCGAAGACGGCGTTTACGAATACCAGTTCGTCGTCGATAAAAAAGAAATCCGCGATCCGGTGAACCCGGAAAAGACCGACAACGGTTTCGGCGCTTTCAATTCACTTCTCCGTGTCGCTTCGCCCGATAAACAAAATGTTCCGAACCTCTATTTTCTTCAACAGACCGATTCGACAAAACTTTCTTTCGCGCTTCAATCTTCCGTTCCCGGCGACAGCCTGAAAATATTCGTCTTACAAGATAACTCGATTTATGGATCCGAACCTGTTTTGCAAAACAATATCGTCAATATCGATCTCACGCCGATAAAAAAGATGACGAAGATCGTTACTCTGCGCATTGTCGCTACTTATCACAATCAGCCGGGAAATATTATCACGGTCTGGTTGAAAAACGGTAAACCGCTCTCGGATTCCGACGCGTTTCTCTGGCAGGATGCAACGATCTATTCGTTGATGATCGACCGCTTTGCAGACGGCGATACTTCAAACAATCGTCCGGTAAAACACCCGCTTCTCGATCCGCGCGCCAATTTTCAGGGCGGCGATTTTACCGGGATCATCCAAAAAATCGAATCAGGATATTTCGACAGCCTCGGTATCAACACAATCTGGATTTCGCCGGTGAATAAAACAACGAATCTCGCTTATCAGGAATGGCCGGAACCGCACCGATATTTCTCCGGCTATCACGGCTATTGGCCGATCAGTCCGGATGAAACAGAACCGCGCTTCGGAACGATCCAACAATTTCAAAAACTCGTCAATACCGCGCATAAACATGATATAAAAGTGCTTCTCGATTTCGTTTCCAATCATATTCACATCGAACATCCGTGGTGGACGGAACATCGCGACTGGTTCAGTTCGCTTTATCTTCCGGACGGCTCGAAAAATCTCCGACGCTGGGACGAATATCGTCTAACGACATGGTTCGATACTTACATTCCGACAATCGATTATGACGGTTCACCTTCCGCCGTTTCTACCATGACGGATAACGCCGTCTGGTGGCTCGAAACCGCGCAGATCGATGGGTTCAGGCACGACGCAACCAAACATGTATCGGAAGTTTTCTGGAAACGTTTGACCCGCCAAATCAAAGAACGCATCAATCCCGAAAAAGTGACGCCGGTTTATCAGATTGGTGAGTCTTACGGCGGACTTGGGTTGATCAAATCTTACGTCAACAACGGAATGCTCGACGCGCAATTCAATTTCGAACAATATTTCACTCTGAGACGCATCGTAACCGATCCAAATGGCGATTTCCGCGATCTGGCGGCCAGTATTCAGAAGGTTTTCGAAGTGTTTGGTTACAATCACGTCATGGGCAACATCGTTGACAATCTCGATCAGGTGCGCATTATGGCGTTTCTCGATGAAGATCTCACGATGTCGGACAACGGGACCGAGCGCGCGTGGCAGGAACCGCCTGTAACGGTCGATCACGCCGCCGCATTTTTCAAAGAGCAGATGCTGATGACCTATCTGCTGACCGTTCCGGGAATCCCGGTCATTTTATATGGCGACGAATTCGGCATGACGGGCGCCAACGATCCGGATAACCGGCGGATGATGCGGTTCGACGATCAATTGACCCGTTTTGAAAAGCAACAGTTAAAGATCATTTCAAAATTGGTCAATATCCGAAACTCCCATACCGCTCTGCGGCGCGGCGATTACTTCCCGCTCTTTTCATCAAAAGATATTCTCGTCTATAGCCGCGGCGATGCAAAGGAACGATTCATCGTTACGCTTAACAAGAGCGGAATACCGCAGAAGATCGATCTGCAACTTCCGTCATGGATCGATGCGAATAATCTGAAGTCAACGATCAACGGTCGTTCGTTAATGATAAACGATCATAAGGTCTCTCTGAACTTATCGGCTTATTCAGGAGATATTTTACGGATAGGCGGTTGAATAGAAGGAACGGTTTCGCCTTTATTATACTATTTATGACACGCTTTATTTGACTGTCTCTGCTTCTTTGCCTGTCTTTGATGAAGTACTGGAATCCGTCTCCGTTTTAGTTTTTTCCGTCTGTTTCTTGTTTGTCTCAGCCGTCTTGGCCTTTTTAGTCTCAGCCGGTTTTTTCTCTGTGGTGTCCGCTGATTTTACCGGCTGTGGAGTTGGATTAACAACCTCTTTTTTAGTTTTATCTTCCGCAGGTTCTTTCTTAGTGACGGTTTTCGTCTTTTTCAATTCCTCGTTATCAGGTTTCGCAGGTAAAACTGTTGGTTTTTCAACGTTCTTCTTTTCATCTTCATTTATTTGCTTTTTAGGAGAAGGATCGGATCTCATGGGTAAGGCCGGTTCAACGGCGGGTATTGATTGTGGCGTTGGTTTTATTTCCTTTCCCGGTTCAGGTTTGACTTCCTTGTTGTCCTCTTCTGATTTCTCCGGCACTTTGAATTCTTCATCATTGGTATTTTTACCTCTTCCCTTTTTATAAGACTCATACTTAGTTGTTTTCCGGAGAATATTGAGTTCGTCCATGGAAGATGAACTGCCATATTTTGTCTCATTAGCGTCAGTAGTGATTCCCTTCGACCGGTTATCGATTGTTTCCAGCGTCTGGTCATATTTTGCGATGGTTAAAATCTGCTTCTTGAGATCGGTACTTTGATACTGCACAGCAGAACTGGAAACGGCAGATAACTGACGTCCGAGTTCGGCGCGGGTTTCGGCAATATTTTCTTCTTTTGCGCCGGCTATTGCGGTCTGAATCTCCTGTGTCGCTTGTAATAAGACGATCCGTTCGCCAACGCGGGGATTATAAAATTGATCTTTTCTGAAAGGATCGGAAGTCCCTTCGATCCAGATTGGAACGCTGTCATCGATCCGGTTGCCAAGATTCGCGACATCATCATACGACAACGATACACAGGCTAATTGTAACGAATCGCGGATTGCGCCCGGCAAACGCAGTTGAATAGTGATCGTTAAATGATCGTTGGAAAAAACATCGCCTAATGCGATTTCCGTCCTGTTGTCTTCATTTGTCGACAGGAAACCGAACACTCTTTCGACGCTCACTCCGGGTGCGAATTTTACATTTAATTTGGCATTTTGAGCGGCAATTGCCAGTAAACCGGTCATTTCACTGGTAAAAACGTTCGGTATCCGCTCCGACGAACCGATAAAATAGTAGTTGCCTTTTCCCTGATCGGATAAACCTTGAAGCAAATCTTCATCGAAATCGGCTCCGACGCCAAAGGTCGAGATCGATATACCGGAAGATGTTTTACCGTTACATATTTCCTGCAATTTATCGCTTCGCGTGATGCCGACATTCGTCAAACCGTCGGATAATAATAACACACGGTTGACCTGTCCTGTTTTGTAATATTTGGCGACTTCCGAATATCCCTGAAGCATTCCTCCGCTGAGATTGGTCGAACCGCCGGCATTCAGTTCATTGATAAAAGAAATGATCTTATTTTTATTACGGATTTGCTGAGCCGGAAGAATGACCTGTACATTGGACTCATAAGTCACCAAAGACAGAATATCATCCTTTTTCAAATTTCGGACGACAAATTTAGCGGCTTCTTTGACATTTTCCATTTTCCCTTCACTTGCCATACTGCCGCTTCGATCCAGGACAAGCGCGATATTCAGCGGAATCCGTTCGCGCTGCGGAACATCTTTCGAATAAATATCCACCCGCAGATAGACCGGTTCGTCACTGCCGTTCAACCAAACGGGTTTGTCTAAAGCAGTTTCCATCGATAACGTTCGATCTTCAACAAAGATCGGAGGCTCATATGTTGGATCAGGCTTAATAACGATCGATTCGCCGGTAACCTTCTGTATGATCTGCTGCGCCAGTTCATCCGTCGCAATAATGATTTCATCTTCCGATAACCAGCCTTTTTTCTCCGTTAGAATGACTTCGCCGCTGGCGACATCGACCAAACGGGAATCGATCCGGTAAGTTTTATCGCCGAAAATGATACTGCCGATCAATATCGCGTTCGCTCCCGCTATTTCGCCGACTTTTACGGCGTTTTCTTCATCGATGAGTCCCGATAATGCCAACTGCATTTCATCCAATATTTCCTGTAGCCGGGCACGCTCGACAATTGTAATCTTGTCGCAGGATGCTAAATCCGTTATCAGAATTTGCGGAATGGCTTTTTCAAGATATTTCATATCTTCCCTGCCCGTTAGATTCTGAAAATCAAGAACTGCAATCCGCAGATCGGTCTGGGCTGCCATCTGAGAAAACAAGAGCATCCAGATCAGTACGAATTTTGATGATAAAAGTCGGTTACCTGACATAATTTCTCCTGCATTTAATTCATTCTTACATATGCAAATCTACTACAATTATTTGAAAAAAGGATTTATTAACGGATTTTACCCTCCTGACAAGATATCACTATTTCAAAATTCAGACGGGAGATTTTTTGAAAGTAAAAAAGCGCCCGGTGATTAAATCATGGTGAACGTAAAACCTTTAAGCGGGAATAATTCATAGATTATTTCTATCTTTCAACCAATTTTGCGGATTGTTGAAGATATATTCCCGAATGCGATCCAATTCTTCCTCATTGCGAATGACACGATCATAGAAACGCAGTTGCCAGGCAAAGGTATTGTCCATTTTCCGAGCATGAATCGTGACCGTCGATTTGAATCCGCGAATGACCGATGATAAATTCTTCGACTGCGGCGCGAATTTATCAGATTCCGTATTCAAATCGCTATTATGGCGAATATCATCACTATTATTCGAGAC
>JAQUKI010000184.1 GCA_028719225.1 Fidelibacterota bacterium
TTCTGGTCGCCACAACATTGATCTGTGCGGTTGTTTCGACGGCGACCGGCAGTTCGTGGACGACGGCAGGAACCGTCGGAATTGCGTTGATCGGCGTCGGACAGGGTTTCGGCATTCCGCTTCCGATCGTCGCAGGAGCAATCATTTCCGGTTCCTATTTCGGCGATAAAATGTCGCCGCTGTCAGACACGACAAACCTTGCTCCCGCCATGGCCGGCGCAACGCTTTTCGATCACGTCCGGCATATGTTTTATACGACGACGCCAAGTCTGATCATCGCACTCATTCTCTATGGGATCATCGGAGCAAGATATTCCGGCAACAATCTTGAACTCGGTACGATCGATGCGATATTGTCCGGTATCGCGCAAAAGTTCAATATTTCCGTCTGGCTCTTCTTGCCGCCATTACTGGTCATCGCGATGGTTGTTTTGAAAGTGCCGGCCATTCCCGGTTTGATGGGCGGAACGATTCTCGGCGCGCTGTTCGCCGCCGGATTTCAAGGCTCATCGATGACTGAAATCATCAAAGCCGTGCATTACGGATTCGTTTCACAGACCGGCGTCGCTTCGGTCGATACATTACTAACACGCGGCGGAATGGATTCGATGATGTGGACGGTTTCGCTGATCCTCTGCGCCCTGACTTTCGCAGGCGTTCTGGAGACGACCGGAATGCTGGTCGTCATCGCGCAAAAGATCATCCGGTTTGCCAAAAGCACCGGTTCGCTCGTGCTGGCAACGATCCTTTCCTGCATCGGTACCAATTTTATCGCCGGCGATCAATATCTTTCCATTGTCATTCCCGGGCGCATGTTCAAACCGCTGTTTCAGGAAAGACATTTGAAGCCGAAGAACTTATCGCGGATTCTCGAGGACGCGGGAACACTTTCGTCACCATTGGTTCCGTGGAATACATGCGGAGCGTTCATGTTCACGACGCTCGGCGTTTATCCGTTCGCTTATGCGCCGTATGCTTTCCTGAATCTGATCAACCCGATCATTTCGGCGATCTACGGATATACCGGCTGGACGATGGAAAAAATGTCGGATGAAGAGATTGCCGAATTGGAAAAGAATCCGGATCGCGGCTAAAACGGTCTCAAATTATTCGACTGTTCCCATGACGTATTTCATGACCTTGCCGATCTTTCGCTCGATGCAGATTATTCCCGCTTCGGCATAACCGTGTGTTCGCGCAACTTCCCGGAATTTTTTCTTTACGTCGTCGATAAAACTTTCGATGGTCGTAAATTTATTGGTGTCGGTTTGGTCGAGGATCTTTTGGAAAGCGCCGATGGCGTGAAGCTCGTTCTGAAACAGCGCCATATTTTCCATCAAAACATAATTGGTGATTTTTCCGCTTTCGTTCCGTCGCTTGTTTTCCCCGATCATCAACTCGATGTCTTCCTTCAGATCGTCCATTTCGATTCCCAGAATCCTGAGAAAATTGTTGAGTAAGTTCTTCATGGCCGAGCTCCTGATTTAAAATATTTCCTACTTACAATATAAAGGGATTTTAAAAAAAATCAAGAGGCGGAAGGACTCAGAACTGGATTTTAATTCCCACCGGGCGGTGGTCGGTCAGTGTGACTGCGTATTCATTCCATCCGTTGCTGAAATATTCATCGACGTGGATCGTCGTTATTTCGGTTCCGGTTCGCGCCAGTTCGTCGAACAATTCGTTGGTGACTAAAATGTGATCGAGATGACTGGGCCAGGTTGGATACGACCAGTTGCTGCTCGAACCTTTGGCGATCGACATATCGGCGAACCGGTAAGCCGTCGAATTGTCGATGAAATTCTGGAAAACATTTACCGCCGCGGCATCGGTGATCTCGTCGTTGAAATCGCCGACAACGATGACATTTTTATCGGGAAAATATGTGTTGATGTAGGTTTCCAGCAAGATGCTTGCATCGAGACGCCGGCGCTCTTCGTCGTACGGATCGGGTCCGATGACTCCGTCTCCATAAGCTTTGTAATGATTGTTGATGACGATGACACGGTTACCGTTCCACTCGAGATCGAGAACGAGCGGCGGTCTGGGGAATTCACGATCATTATCAATATAGATTTCGTAAACCGAGTCGATCGTCATGTTTTCGGAACGATATAAAAAGGCGAGCGTTCCACCCCATCCGTCGGCACGGTAACCGTTCCAATCGGTAAGTTTTGCATCCAATTCCTGAAAACCCGAACTTTCGGAAATTTCCTGAAGCGCAATGACATCCGCGTTTAAATGTTGAATGGCTTCCACGGCTGAATCGATTGTTGCCGTACCGTTTCGCGGGAAGTTGTAAATGTTCCATGTGATGAGATCGAAAGTTTGATCGGTGCCGAAATACAAATCTGAAAGGTTGATGTCTCCCGGCAGGTATTTTACCGTTACGCTGACCGGCGAACTCGAAATCCCCGACATGGCGGAAACCCGATAACTCAAGGTGTCGGAGACGTCGGTCGAAGAAGCGGCCGCATCGATATATTCAGTCGAGTTCGATTCCGTTTTTGCAAACGGTGTCCATTTTCCGGCGCCGGTCTTCCGTTCAATCAGGAATTTATCTTCTCCGATAGAATTGTCCGTCCATGTCAGACGAACGGTCGTTTTTCCGATTTGCCTGATCTGCAAGTCGTCCGGCGAACAATATTCTGAAATCCACGCTACCGTATCCGAACATTCGGTCGTATCGCCAACCGCCATCGCGCGGATGCGATAGGCAAATATCGTGTCGGAATCCGTCGAAATATAGTCGGTGAAAGAGGTCGTGCCTGCATCGGTCTGCCCGTATGCTTCTTGCCACTCCGATTCGCCGGTTTTCTTATCGATGATGAAACCGGTTTCTTTGGCGGAGTTATCGCGCCAGGTCAACTTGACAACATTTTCCGAAATACAAGCGATTTTAATCTTGTCGGGAATCGCCAGATCGTCCATCGGATTTTCACAATATCTCACAAACGTCAGCGCGATCAGTAGAATTGAAACTTTATAATTGGCAATAAAACTTAACAAAATATTTGTGGTTCCGAACCGGATCGATTATTTCACTAACATCAGTTTCATTGTTTTCCGGTGCATTTCCGAGATCATCTGGAAAAAATAGATGCCGGAGGCGACTTCATGCCCGGCGTCGTCTTTTCCGTTCCAGACTGCCTGATAATATCCCGCCGGTTTAAAACCATTTTCCAGCGTCCGGATTTTGTGCCCGCGAATATCGTAAATCGTCATTTGCACCGACGCATCGGTTGGCAGATCGTACCGGATCGTCGTCTGTGAATTAAACGGATTGGGAAAATTTCGTGATACCGAAAATTGCGCCGGAAGTCGCCGAACGGCGGCTTGAACCGGATTGCCAAGCAGATCGGAGACAATAACCGACTGAATCGTACAATTTTCCGGAAGCGTATAAAGCCGCGTTTCACCTGCCGATAGTATTTGCCCCTGTGTATCATAAAGCAGAACCGTTTCCGCATTTGTTCGGAAGACGAGCGAACCGCTTTCCCGCATTGCCTGTGAAAGTTCAATTGCGCCGCACATCGGTTCTTTCAATTTAATCTGAATTCCCGCGATGTCTCCGTTGCTTTGGATCCATAAATCATTGCCGCGGAGGATCATTTCGACTTGCGTCGCTTGTGTCTGATTGGATTTCGCAAGCGATTCCCGCCCAAGCACAAGCCGGATGATGTGAACCACATCCAGCACATCAATCGAACTGTCTGCATTGATGTCCGCGCAGATGCGCTCGTAGGATTTCGGCGAGTTTCCGATATTCAAGATAAAATTAACCGTCCGAACGACATCGAGCACATCGAATTTTCCATCAAGGTTCACGTCGCCTTTTGTGAGGTTTTCAGGCGAGATCAACCACGAAACGACATTTTCCAGTAACGCTTTCCGGCCGAGCGAATCGCCTATATGATCGAACGCCACGCTCATGAACAGGCTCTGCCCGCCGATCGGAATTTCGTTATTGTCATAAGCAATGATTCCGGCATAATCGGCCATTCCGGAACCGCAGTAAATCGCCTGTGCTTCCGAAAGCGCCCGACAGCCGTCCTGATCGCCGAACGACGTACATTCCACATTATAGACATTGGGAAGCGAGTTCGGCATCGTGGAAACGGGATGAGATGGGAGCATGAGCGAGAGATCGCCGGCATTATCTTTGGACCATTTGTCGATATGCAAAACGTTCGATCGGAAATTTTTAAATATGTCGGCGGTTGAAGCTTTCCATGCGATTTCGCCGCCTTCGATGAGCAATTTCCTGCCGCCGGCGCTGTAGTTTTCAAGAGCTATCCGGTATCGATCCGCACTGACCGGTATCGTATTACTGCCGGAAGTCCAGACGACCAGATCGTAATTCGCCCAGGAAGATGTTTCGGACGATGCCGATTTTTCACAAACAACCCAATATCCGAGTTCCGTCAGAATGCGCGAAAATTCGCTCGCGGATTGACTTTTTTCGGCGATGACAACATTCGATTTTACATCGTAGATTTCACCGGAAAGTATCTTTTGCTCATCCGGTGTTCGTTTGCCGGTGTCATCATCCACGATCAAAATATCGGCTCGCGTCGAATCCAACGAAATGTTGAATGTTAATTCCGGCTCGCGAATGGTCAGGAAAATTAGTCTGGAAATGTGTCTTGGTGACGAAAAAGCGAGCCGGTAATCGCCGTATGGCAGATGAACGCGATAATTCCCGCTCGTCGAATCACCGGAAACCATTGACAAATAACTAATCCATTCATCGGCGGATTGCCGGTCGATTCCGACCGTCGCGTCAATCGGAAGATTCGTTCCGGTTTCGGTAATTTTTCCCGACAGCCAGCCGCCGGAGTCCGCCTGCATGACGATCGTCGTAAGATTCTCGTCGCATTTTAGGAATATTTGTTTTGAAAAAAGTTTGTATCCGAACAGTTCGGCGCTGATCAGATAGTTGCCGACACCCAGTTCCGATGAAATTGAAAACGTTCCCGATTGTCCGGTCGTCACAT
>JAQUKI010000185.1 GCA_028719225.1 Fidelibacterota bacterium
CCGCCGACCGTCCAGTCAGTGGCTGCTTCCATTGAATTTAGCCGGACATCTCCGCTCCCGATCTGCACTATAACGGAAATCGTATCCGAAAACGTTCCGAAACGGTCAACGATTTTAGTCGAGCCTTCGGCTAATCCATGAAAATTTCCGACCGTATCGATCGTCCCGATTGTCGGATCGAGTACTTCCCATTGTATTCTGTTTCTGGCGAGATTTTGCGCCAAATTATCTTCATCTAATGTCACAAGTCTTACTGAGAAGACCTGAATCGTATCGATCATGAATTCGTCCGGAGAAATGTTAATTTTTCCGATATTTTTCAAATAAATCCGCGCTGTGTCTTTATATGTATCGTAAGTAATGTAAACGCACCCGCTATCGCCGACTCCGGACGCAGTCAATTTTCCGGTTGATGTGATCGAACCGATGTTCGAATCAATTTGAAAAGACAATTTTGCCGGATCGAGCGAAACCGGATTGAAGTTGTCGTCCCAACCAGTCACACTAAATTGAAGAGGATTCCCATCATAAAGCCGGTAATATTGCGGATCGACTTGAATGGAAGTCAGTTCGCCGACCGGAGCCGTTGTGACTGCCATTAACGCGTTGGAAACAGTCCGCTCAGCTCCGCCGGACGGTGTATTCTGGATGATTCCGCGAACGACCATCGTTGTCGATCCACCGCCATCGAGATTAATTCCACGATAGACGCCCAACCCGATCATCAAATCCGCTAATTCCGGTAACGACATGCCTTTGCTGGTCGTGATTCTGCCATCTACGGTTATGAAATATGCCGTTTTTTCATCCTGGCTGAATCCCACTGCCGTCCGCGGATGAAGATCAAATGCATGATCGGGCCCGCCTTCTTCCGAATAACCCTGAGCCGCATAATTCTGACCATCTTTTACGATTTTCGGATAACCGCCAATCGCCTGCACGAGTTTCGGTAAAGAAGGTAACAGATTGACGCAAATCTTTATCGTATCGCCGGGTTGAACATGTTCGGACAGAAAAGCGCTGGACGTACCGTGAGCCGATAAAACTGCCTTGCCTTTGGGAATTGACATATTCCCGACAGTATTTACAACTGTATCTACAACACACAGAACAGTGTCGTTTACGATCCATGAAGTCAGCGGCTCGACCAAAGCCTCTCTTCCCCAAACATTCGTTCCGGTCGAACTCCCATAATAGGAATTGAACAGGATCATCTGGTCAGCGTTTCGTGCCTGATTGACACCTTGAATCGGATTGCTGGCTGTTTTAGTAACGACTGAACCGGAAAGATTTACAATTTCGATATAGGGTTTTCCCATTATATCCACACCGAAAGTTGAAAGGCTGATTGGACTTCTTAAAACTTCACCATTGAGAACTTGTGTATTGATCGGGATTTCTCCGTAAAAATCTCCGTTGATGGCGCCGACAATCAAATGACCTTCGGTTTGTTTCCGGGCGCTCATCATACTGGTCCCTTCATACCCATACAGTTGATCCTTGGCTTTAACGGTCTCTAAATGAATATATGGATCAGACAGGTCGATTTTCAGGACATTGATCGCATAAGGTGCCGTCGGGCAGATCATTTTCGTATGAACGACGCCCGGTCCGACATTTCGAACGCTCGTCGTTATATATTTCGGTTGTGCAGAAAGTCCGGTGACAGTTAATAAAAACGCTAAAAGAATCTTCAAATTTTTCATGATTCCGATTTTCCTTCCAAGTTATCAATTGACTTTCAAATTTAATCTATTTTCTGTTCTTACGGAATTTGTTCTCTTTCAATTTCGCGCAATTTGTTCCTTGCTTGATCGCAATAGAGCGATTCCGGAAATTTTTCAAGGATCAATTCGTACCAATAGACGGCATCAGACGGTCGATGATCTTGTAATTCAGAAATCTCTGCAAGCATAAACGCAGTTTCGTCAGAATAATCATTTGGATTATCGACAAACGGCGCAATGATTTCTGTACAATCAGTCACCGGCTGTAACATCAATTTCATTTGCAGCAGTCTAAATCGAACAGCCGGTTCGATCAGTGAACCAGCACAGTCTGATAATAAAAATTGATAGACATTTTCCGCCTCGGAGAGTTTGTTTTGCCGAATGAACAATTCTCCTTTGGTGAACTGTGAAAACTGCGCTTTATCTTTTTCGTCGCCCTTAGTATAATTTTCATCGATAAAACTCATCAATTCCAAAACATCATTAAACAGTTCATGTTTCGCGCCAAGCAATCCCAAAACGTCGTTTTTCATTTTCAGAACTGATTCGATGTCTCCGGATAAAAACAGCGTCAACAGTTCCCGCACTTGTGCACTCTTCTCGATTTCCGAACCTTCGCGGTGTTCGGTCTCCCGTCTGAAAATTTCCAGCGCTGACGTAAGATCGCCCTTTACCAGAAAAATATCGCCTGTCCGGAGGCGGCACTGTTCAATGATTCGCGCATCACGACTGATCGCTATGGCTTGTTCGTACAATGAATTCGCACCGTCGAAATCCCGCAATACGAGAAACCGCAATTCCGCCAGCCGATAAAGAGCCTGCGCTGAATATGCGCTCTTCGGCATGGCGACGATCAGCGAATCGTAGATCGAAAACGCACTCTGTAAATGCGATTCATCATCGGCAACATTCTGAACGAATTCCGTCTTGAAAAACACATTGCCCGGAAAAAAATAACCTAACGGACTCGCCGTCTGTTGGGTTAAAACGGATTTCTCGACCGCATCCGCGAGGCCGAGCAATGCCTTCGGTGTAATCGGTTGGAACTCGCGTTTCTGAATAATCTCCGCATAGCATTTTTCTGCCTGTCGGTATTCCCGTTCATTGACCAGATCGTTCACAAAATCCAGAATGGTATTTCCTTTAAATCCAGTCAATGATTCGACTAAAAGCATTTCCCGCCACGAAACCTCAAATCGTTTGAACTTAAAATTGAAATCAGCACGAATCCGGCGAAGTTCGGGAACTTCTGGAAAATTATTTATCTCTGCAGCTATCAGCGAATCGATCATATCGGCCAGCGCTGGTTCGTTGGGAATTTTCATCAACTGGTTATCTATCAGGCTGTAGTTCTTTGGGTTGGCGCGCCCATTCAAGAGAAATTCCTGCGTCGCTTGAACATATTCACCGCGCATCAGAAAATAATTCGCCAGTTCCAATGAAAACTGGTCGGGCTTTTTGAGATAAATACGCGCGTCGTAAATAATATGCTCCGCCCGCTCATATTGCCGGACGCTAACAAGAACGTTGAACATCGTCTGATAAATCGATAACGAATGATGAAACCGATCCAAACAGTCTTTCCAATAAGTAAACGCCTGCACGGTGTCGCCCTTTACAAAAAACAATCTTCCCAGATCGATTGCCACGCTTTCGAAATTCGGATTGAGGGAAAGAAAACGCCGGATGACGCGTTCTGCTTCCGGAAAATTTTCGTTTTGAAATAACAATTTCGAATAGCGTGAATAAAAAGTATAATTCTCGGGTTGAGAATCGACGAGAAACCGGTAGATTTCAAGCGCCTGATCCATTTGCCCCTGAAGTTCCAGGCGCTGTGCCATCTCGAACCGATATTTTAATTCGCTTTGTTGCGCCTGATTCGGTCGGATCTGGGCAAAACAGGCAACACCAAATACAAACACAAGGATGAAAACTGCTAACTTTGAGATTTCCCGATGAAACAGTTGTTGCATTCTCATTCGCTTACCTCGTCTGACAGCGACTCAAAATACCGCCGGATGATCTCCTCATTTTCTTTGGAATAGCCATCTTTCAACGCCTTTTCCAGATTTTCCTGAAGGACGTTCCGCCGCTCGCCACGATCGTTCGGAAGTGCGCCGGGGGTTTTTCGGGTGATTTCTTCACCGGTTTTACTTTTACGTTCGTCCTTATAACCCTGCGTTCTCAGCGATTTCTGCGCGTCAAGCAATCGTGATAAAATACGCTGTTGACGATCCAGCGTTTTACGCATCAGTTGATTGCTTTGTAATTCTTTGACGACATCTTCCATCTCCTTTGCAATGCCGCCGAGATCGCCCATTTTTTGACCGTCATTCTGGTTCATTTCTTCCTGAAGTTGTTCAAGCGATTTTTGCACCTGTTGCTGACGGGCGGCGAGTCTTTGAAGCGCCGCCGCCTGGCCCGCAGACGAACCGAGTTGAAGCATCTGTGTTTCACCGTTGATGCCCTGTTGTTGGCCGGCCATTTGTTGAAGCTGTTTCAGATAATTTTCAAAACCGGATGATGAACCGCATTGTTTGAGATCGTCCATTGCAGAAATCAACGATTGTGCAATTTGATTTAGCGCTTCGGTGGCTTTTTCTGAAGCCTGCGACGCCGGATAAATGTTTCGATCTTCCATTTGCCGAATGGACTCGCGCATCGCGGAGGATGCTTGCCCGAATCCTTTACCAATATTCGGAGTTACGCCGAATGTTTTATTCGACAAACCAATCATATCTTCGACGATTTTTGACAGACTCGAATAGAGCTGTTGCTGAAGAACGGCAATATCCATCAGTCGGTCGCTTTGAAACGGCGTATTGCGTATCTGATCGCTCAGTGTTTCCTGTCGCTGGGAAAGCGACAATGTTTTGGTGAGAATTTTTGTAAAATCGCTCATCACCTCATTCATCGCCTGCTGATTGAACGATTTCTGAAATTCCTTCATGTTCTCGGCGGTCCGGGACAATTTATCACGAGCCCGCTGCGACGATTCTGCCGACTGTGAACGATCTCCTTTGTTCATCGATTTCTGTGCTTCGTTCAGGTCACTTGGAATTTTTAAATCATCTATCGATTCCAGCAACTTTTCCATTTCAGAATTCGGCATCAACGGAAAATCAGTCATGTCCTCAGCCGTTTTTTTCATGAGGTCTTCGGCGATCTCCTCGTCGTGTTTGATTGCCGCTTCTTCATCCGCCAGATCCGCCATTTTTCGTTTGTCCGTCGCGGCAGTTTTTTCCAATTCT
>JAQUKI010000186.1 GCA_028719225.1 Fidelibacterota bacterium
CGATGAGGAGCGTGGCAAGGTCTTTACAATCGCCGTATTTATTGTCGAAAATGCTTTGAGCGGAGTGCGGTTTCCAGCCGTGAATTCCCGGGTTGATCAAGACATAATGCGTTTTCTCCTGAATATATCGGAAGGCGGTGCTGACGATCTCTCCGGCGTTACTGAATTCGGGCAATCCGATTTCCGCTAAAGATTCGTCCTTCAGATCATAAACTCCATCATAAAGATTTCTGCACCAAGAACCCAAATCGTTCCAAGTCTCAGTAGAACCAGCCCCGTCCAATTCATACTTTAACGGAACAAATAAAATCCCAAATCGGTCTTCATCTTCAGGACACATACGGTATTCATCCTCAAACGCCGGAATATCGGTCAATTTCCAGGTAACGGTATTGCTTTTCGGATCATAAGTCGAATCTATGTCTCCACCAATTCTTTGTATGCGATATTGGAAATTTTTCGGCGCGGTCAGCCGATAAATCGATTCTTTAACAAGAAAATCACTTTCCGGAAACCACTGTCCCCAAAAGAACAGGCTTCTATATTCTTTGACATAAGAATACTCAACATAATATGGCAGAGATGTCGACGATAGTTCGAATGCTAAAAATGTGTAATCGATGTAGGTTCCATAGCTTGAGGCACCTTTGTATTGCTCGATGTCCTTCTTTTTTAGTTTCTTAACGATCTTCATATTCTGATCCAGCAACCGCGCTTCGATGTTTTTCGTGTCGGTGTACTTATTATCCTGAAACTGAACTTTTCCGAGTGATTTTCCTCTCTCATCCTCAACTCTGACAAGTCTTTTGACTTTTAACACACCGGTTCCGTCATCACTAATTACAAAATCCAGTGTTTCGGTAACGACATGGCTTTCGGAGAACGCGATTGTAAACCCCAAAATGAGAATAAGAATGCCGATGTAAATTGACTTGATTACAGTACTCATTTCGATCCGGATTGGTTTACTTTTTTCAAGACAATCTGTTCTTTATCGGCTTTCACGATTTCGGAATACAAATTTTTAATGTCCGAGTACCAATCGGGTGTGTACGTAATCGTATGAACACCGTGCATGCGCGAATAAGAGAATCCTTTTGCATCGTCTTTTGTTATCCGCGAGAACTCCTGTCCGGTCAGAACGATTCTTTTGGGAGACGGTCTTTCCTCAATGATATATCCTTCCGGGAAGTGATAAATAACTTCTTCCTGATCGACATACGGATATGGATATTCAATTGGGTACGTTCGCTTTTCCAGTGTAAACTTATTTTCTGTCATGGCCTGACAGGCCAGCGGCGTAAAATAGATGCGCTCATCGGTTACTTCGGCAAAATTGTCAACCGTATATTCGACATTAATGGTCAGTGGTAATTCCTTTTGATCCAGATTAAGAATCTCACAGGTATCTATTGAGATATTCTTAATCTCGTTTAAAATTTCCTCTTCGACAAATTCTTTCGCTTCTTTATGATCCTCGTACGCAAAACGCGCGCTGATATTTTGGTATCCTTCCAGCCGAACGACCGTCTTGACCTTCAAACTTCCATCCGCATTCATGACGACGTCCGATTGAGCGATCCCGGAGCTGGCGGCCGTAGGTTTTGGAACATCTACAATTTTCGCGCCGTCCCGCGAAAGATGAAGTCCTTTGCCGTTATAGTCGGAATAAGGCATCATCTTAAACGGACAATACTTGTTTGACGCGTCGAGCAATAAGGTTGTTTTACCAAACTGAAGCCGTACGACCAAACTGTTAAAAGAGTCTAAAAGCGGTGATTCTGTGTTCACCTTTCCGTGACTTCTGGTGCTGATCAGCAACGGATCCGCGTCGAACTTTCCGGCTCGCAACAAACCGATTAACAATAGATTTTTATCGGCGCGACTGCCGGAACGGCTCTTCATCACCTTGCCCGGGACTTCGATGTTTTCGCCGTAAATCCCATTGTATTCTCCGGTTTCAACACTGTCCCGAACATACTGATAGAGTTTTTCTATTTGTTGCATACGACCGGTTTCCTGTTCGACAATTTCTTCGTATAATTTTTCGATTGAATTGCCCGGCTTCAAATAAGGATCGTAAGCCCACGAGATCTTTTTTACCAAGTCATCCCACGTGGAAATGAACGTAATCGCGTTATAATCATCTTTGTAACTATCCAATTGAAAACGCAGACGCGCCAGATAATCGTCAATCGTCGTCATATACGGCTCGTCTTTGATAGCGTCCAAATTGGTAAATTCCCACGTATATTGAATCCGATTATTGCCGTTAGGCCCTAGAATTTTGTCGGATATCGGTTGATAACCGCGCACCGGACAATTATCCAGATAGGAATTATATGAAAAGCCTCTCGGGATCAGGATCGAGATGCGAGATAGAACGGTCGGTATATCCCATTGAAATTGCCATGGATCCAGACGACTAATATATTTTGAAGTAATTTCGTAGGAGTACTCGAAAACACATGGATTTTCAACACCGGGAATACTAAAAACGGTAACATTATATTCCTTCTTTTTCTTTTCTTCAAAAATCTGGCTCTTCTTCAGTTTGATCTTATCGCCGTTGGGCAATATTGTTTGCGCCCGAACGTTACTGATCGCGTCTTCGTGCCAGAGTGCAATCCGAACATCTGCATATTTCTTTCCACTTTCTTTGAATACCTGCATCCGACAGTGACGGCGTGTAGTTATAGTAAAAGTGCCGCGGTCTATTTCCATTTCTCCAATATCGAACAGCACGATCGCCGCCGCGCTTGTATCCATCGGATAGGACTTTTGGCACAAAATTTCTTCATCCACTTTTCCCCATTTAAAAAGATCGGCAGCCGAAAGACGAATCGTTCCGGCAAGAAAAATAAAAGACAGAAGGCAGACGGCTTTTCGCATATTTACTCCTTTTTGTAAAAACACCGAGAGATAACTTATTTTACAGGATCAATCCAGTCAGAGATCTTTGCCGTAATCGAAGCGTTTTTCATTCCCACAGATGCCGGTCTAAACTCCGGTATTGGATCGCTTCGCTGAGATGTTCGGGCCGGATTTCTTCGCAATTCGTCAGATCGGCAATGGTGCGGGAGACTTTTAAAATCCGGTCGTAAGCGCGCGCGCTGAGTCCAAGTTTTGTGATGGCGGTTTTCAATAGATTTTCACCGTTGGAATCGATGCGACAAAAATTTCTGATCAGTTTGGTTTCCATGTGCGCGTTTGCAAAGACGCCTTTGATTCCCTTGAATCGCCGCAGTTGAATTTCCCTCGCCGCCTGAACTCTCTGGCGAATGACTTCCGAGGATTCGCCACCGGATTTTGACGCCAAATCGGAGAATTTCACCGCGGGAACCTCGATGTGAATATCGATCCGGTCCATCAGCGGCCCGGAAATTCGTGACATGTATTTTTGAATGGCGGGCGGCGAACAGGTGCATTTATTATTCGGATCGGTCGCGTAACCGCACGGACACGGATTCATCGCCGCGACGAGCATAAACGATGCGGGATAGGTGAGCGACATCAGCGCGCGGGAAATGGTCACATAACCGTTTTCCAGCGGTTGGCGCATGACTTCGAGAACATTTTTTTTGAACTCCGGCAATTCATCCAGAAAAAGTACGCCGTGATGGCTGAGACTGACTTCGCCGGGGCGCGGATATTTTCCGCCGCCGACTAACGCGGCATCTGAAATCGTATGATGCGGCGACCGAAACGGACGCGTGCCGATGATACCTTGTCCGGTTGGAATCAAACCGACGACGGAATGAATCTTGGTCGTTTCAAGCGCCTCTTCCAGCGTAAGATTCGGAAGAATCGTCGGGAATCGCTTGGCGAGCATGGTTTTTCCGGAACCGGGCGGACCGATCATGATGATGTTGTGTCCTCCGGCGGCGGCGACTTCCAGTGCGCGTTTTGCATTTTCCTGTCCACGTACATCCGAAAAGTTGATGGGATATTTCCTATGCTCCTCGAATAATGCCGCGACATCGACATGAACCGGATCGGGAACAAGGTCGTCGTCCAAAAAGTCGATGACTTCCCGGAGTGTGCTTAAACCGATGATTTCCAGATCGCCGGTAATGGCGGCTTCCCGCGCATTTTCCATTGGAAGAATGATGCCTCTTATCCCGGTATTTTTAACAGATACGGAGATAGGTAGCGCACCTTTCACCGCCCGAAGTGTGCCGTCCAACGACAATTCACCGAGCAAGATATAATCGTTCAATTTTTTCTTCGAGACAAATTCGGATGCCGCGAGAATACCGATAGAGATTGGCAGATCGTAAGCGCTTCCTTCTTTACGAATATCCGCCGGCGCTAAATTTATAACGATTTTATTGCTGGGAATATAATAGCCGATATTTTTAATGGCAGAAAGCACTCGCTCCTTGCTTTCACGGACGGCGCCTTCCGGTAATCCAACCGTTGTGAATGTCGGCGTTTGCCCTTTCGACAAAGTGCTTTCGACGTCGACAATATATGCATCAATTCCTAAAACGGCTGCGCTTTTGACAAGTGAAAATTTCGACATTCTAACTCCGGTGGAAGTGCAATTTTTCCATCACAATGGAAGGAATTTAAATGCCGTTTTTGTTTAATTCAACTTTTTTCTCGAATTATCGCATGAACGCCGAAAAGTGCAGGAAAGAAGCGAGAGGTACAGATCAAGTCGTCGAGGTGTTGGTTTTGGACGGGCTCAACCGAATATTCAACGGACCCCACCAATTCAATCCCATCAACCTTCTTAACCGATCTCGTCTATATAATCGTGTGACTCAAATTGGGCGATTTCACTGGCAATTTTTTCGCAAACATGATCGCGATATGATTTCGCGGCGACTTTTACGGCATTCGTAATGGCCTTGGCTTTCGAGCGTCCGTGCGCCTCGATTACGATCTTCTGAAATCCGAGAAGCGGCGCACCGCCATATTCTGAATAGTCGGTCACGGCTTTTAATTCTTTGATTCCGCTGGAAAGCGCCA
>JAQUKI010000187.1 GCA_028719225.1 Fidelibacterota bacterium
ATCAACCGATTCATCAGATTTGAACCTGCGGGAACAGAGAAGACCTGTTCCTATTTTAAATAGCATCATTCCTATCCAAAATAGCACTGATCCTATTTGAAATAGCATCGTTCCTGTTTGAAATAGCATCGTTCCTGTTTGAAATAGCATCACTCCTGTTTGAAATAGCATCACTCCTATTTAAAACAGCATCGTTCCTATTTGAAACAACACCATTCCTGTTTGAAAATGGAACCGTCCATTTTCAAATAGCAAAAACCTATTTTTTCTTTAGATTTACCTTATGCGCCGGTTTCAGTCGTCGTTTCCGTCGATTTGGCTTTCGCTTTTTCGAAGCGCTGTTTCAAATCGAGATAGATCACTTCCGCGCCGGGAACGCCTGCCTTAGCCGCAGTCTGGATCGCTTTATAAAATTTCAACGCCGCTTTGAACGCTTCGCTGCCGGACAACAAGATCGAATCATCCAGAATGTCATAGATCTTTTCTACCCGACGGAAAAGTTCGGTCAGCGTTGTCACTGCCTGCAAATCGATCCGCATTTCCGCAACGTCGATATATGAGGGAACCAGCGTTGGATTTGTCTCGGCGTATTCGAGCGCTTTCTCGACAAATGGAAACGTTTTATCTGCCATCTTCGGAAGGCCTTTACGTTCTTCTACCAACAAATCAACCAGATGCGGCAGAATTTTCTCTTCAAAAGCGGTCAGCCCCGAACGCCCCGATTCCAGATCGGCCGCCGGGATTTGCAATGAAATCAAATTGTCCTTTGACATGTGTGACTCCTTTGGGTTAACGTTTTTACTGTGCTATAAATACCATCCGGCAGGTTAAACCTGCCGGATGGATAGACTATTCGATCATTTGATCAACAAGCATTTTCTTGTTTCGGTGTAAGTTCCCGCCTGAATTTTGTACAGATAGATGCCGGAAGGATATTTCGAAGCGTCCCAGGCTACCTGATAATTGCCGGGCTCTTTGGTCTGATTTACAAGCGTCTCAATCAAGCGTCCTTTCAGATCGAAAACCTCAAGTCGAACCGGCGATTTTTCCGGGATCGTGTAACCGAACTTTGTCACCGGATTGAATGGATTGGGAAAAGCCTGTGACAAACTATATTCTGTCGGCGTTAAGGCGACTGGTTGTTGCTCCGGTTTCGGAAGCGTATGCCTTTTCATCAGCGCGCCTGCAACGTTTTCTCCGAAATCGCTTCGCGCGATGATGGTCTGATCGTCGTCCGGGTATTTGGTCTTGAGTTCAGCCAATACTTCTCCAGCGGAGACGGAATCGCCTAAGTCTTTCTGGTACATATTAAAAAGATCGAATAAAGCCGCGCTTTCAAACATAGTTCCCGGATTCTCTTTTGCAATCTCCGCAGATAATTCCATCGCTTCATCTATTCGTCCCGATTGACGATACAGCAAAACCTTACGACCTTTCAGGGCGGCTGTCAGGTTGTCATGATCTATTTGATCGAGCAATTCATCGATCCATGCGACGCGATCTAATTTATCATATGTCCGCCCGATCCGCATGACCATGCTGATGGCTTTGGAGGCATATTTCGTGTCCGGATAATCAACGATCAATTTCTTGAAAACAGGGATTGCGCTTTCATATTGTTTTTCGACAAACAGACTCAGACCGATCTTGTAGAGCGAATCGGCAGGCGAAGAAACCGATTCACCGGCGATGATACTGCCTGCCAAATAGGTGGATTTGGCTAAACTACTCCCGCCGCCCGGATCGGATGACAGCGCATCGTGCGTATCGACGTCTCCATAACATGCAGGCGCCGGATATTGTCCCCACCAACACCAGGCCGCATCGATACTGGAATTGTTATATGCCGTTGCAGGATATATTCCGGTCACGCCGATGATCGAATTATTCCCTCCAATATAAGGCCCTGCAGAGCCATAGCCGATTATCGGATTGGAATAATTCGTCGCCCAGATCACGCCGTCGGCTTCATTATTCTCGTTATAGATGTAATTATGTCCGAGTCCGGGATAATCCCCAAACCATGGATCGCTGTCATTGGTGATATTAATGGCCAACATCACCTCTGATGGATTGATCGTATTGTTAAAAAGAGAAGGGGAAGAACCATATAAATATAAAGCCTGATTGCAGGAAGAGGCATTGACAAAATAATTGTCGTACATATAAGAATCACAGGCATTCATATATACCTGCGAACCGGTGACCTGATTGGTTTCCAGATCGGGGGAACCGTTATAGACATATATCCCGTAAGTCGAAGAACTGGAAACGGTATTGTTACAGATATCCGGACTGGCGGATGTGCAATAGATACCATAAGATGAATTGGATATCGTGTTGTTGGTTATGTCCGGACTGGCGGATGTGCAATAGATACCGTAAGAACAACTTGAAATATTACAGTGATCCACATCCGGACTGGAACTGTTCAAATATACTCCGTATGTTCCATATGAGATTGTACCGTACGACAATGTTCCGCTACTGCCGCTCTGATAACGGATACCGCCCCATGTGCCGGATGCGCCGCTCCGCGTAAATGTTGCTCGGCTGACGGATGTGCCGGACGCATTGAGAGTACCACTGACGGATAGATAATATCCGCTTCCGAAAGACAGAGTAGATCCGGCTTTGGCTGAAAGAGTTATTCCAGATGATACCGTCAGATTACTTGACATAGTATGTGAACCGCCATATTCAACGGTTTGGCCGCTGGATGCGGCTGTGAGGGCGGAAGTGATTGAAGGATATAATCCGAGTATAGTACTTCCGCTTTTCCGGCGCGCATCCGGACTGAGGGTCGCGTCGCTCGCGACTGTGATAGTGCCGCCAGAGGAGACAATAGAGTACGATCCAAAAGTAAGCGTCGCTCCGGACTTAACAGATAACGATACTACAGACGGAATCGAATAATTAGCAGTCAGCGTATGAGGCCCGTATATTTCAAAAGTCTGTCCGCTTGAGCCGGCAGCCACTGCTGAGGCAATAGTCGGGTAAAGTCCGTTGATGGTACTTCCGGTTACTAAGCGAAGATGAGAATTAGAGGAATTAATAATTGCGCCGCTCTCAACTGTGATTGTTCCACTCGTAGTGGTAATATTATATGATCCAAGAGTAAGTGTTGCACCGGATTTAATCACTAACGTTACACCGGAAGGAACTGTACTACTACTGGCAAGGGTGTTAGAACCGTTGACCTCAACTGTCTTCCCACTTGATGAAGCTGATAAAGCAGAGCTGATTGTAGGATATAAGCCATTCAATGTACTTCCGGTTTTCAGACGAATATCTGGACTGATTGTCACATCACTTTCGATTGTAATCGTCCCACCCGTAGAAACTATAGCATAGTTGTTAAGATCAACCGTTGTACCTTCAGTAATTGTTAGTGTAATTCCAGTTGGAACATAGACGATTCCTTCTAATGTTTGTGTGCAATACCATGTTTCATTGCTTTGTAATGTTCCTGAAATTATGGCATCAGTACCAATACCCTTCAAATAAAAAGCATGTTTAATTATATTAACATAGCAACCATCATTATTTTCAATATCTGCTGAAATAAGAGCATCTCTACCGTCAAGAAAAGTTGGGCTATTATCAAGATTATTAAGAGATTCAAGAATCAACTCATCAGCTTCTGATGCATTTACATTCCCGTTTGTTCTGAAATTCCAAAGAGCACCAGAAAAGATTACACTTCTGTCATGTTCTTCAATTGTTCCATTTGGTTCCAAATCAATCGAATTATAATACGACATCGTCCATGTATTTGCAAGATTCCTTAGATATACATACCCTCCGGATTCATCAATATAATCGCCTATAATAGAAGAACTAACAAATTGGTTACTATACGCAACTCCAAAATAATCGGAATAAGCCTCGTCCATAGCATCTTCTTCACCACTTCCTGCCGTATGATCCAAAGTGTTATAAGTTTCACTAACTCCATGCATATATTCATGGCATATTATTGCAGCTTCATGTGAAGGATTTCTAAGCCCACTTACCCCATCAGATAAATACATAATTTTGGAATATGCGTTCGTTGACGCATAAAAAGAAGAATTATGTGTATAAATTGTAAACTTATTTACTTGATCGGATGCCATTCCTTTTCCAACAAGCCAGTTTTCAAATTCATCAGAATGATAATACGCCATAACTTCATCGAAATGAGTGTTAGATGAATCATATACAAAGGTAGCTGTATCTGAAGATGCTTCACTGCCATCATCATTATAAACAACTGCATTATCACCATTAAGTTTTCTGGGATTTAAATTATTTAGTCTGTGGATTGTTTTGGTTACAGTTGAGCCATTATTCGGATTTGTTTCGTAAACATTTCCAGTCCCATTAATATTTTCAATTAATTCATCTTTAGAAATTATTTCTCCATTATTTGCATCAATAGTGTATCTATTAGCAATTATTGGCTTATTTGCTTGAACATTTGTCATGAACACTAGTTTAAATTTCAACTCAAAATCAGATTCTTCCGGTAAAATGAATAATTCGGGATTACCAATCTTCAGATTTTGTATGGCATTTAAATCAGCTTTTATTATTTCAATAATTGAGTTAGAAGTAAGCAAAGGTTTGATATTAATATTAACATTGGGATAAAAATCTCCACTAATAAAATAAATGAAACCATTGTTTGAGACAGCTACATTATAACCCGAACCTATAATAGGAACTCCATTAAATACTTGTGAAAAAATATAACGGTTCCCACCATTTTTTGAAATATTTTCTTTTGTTAATATAAGTTCATTCTCAACATTTTTAATTCCAAACAACGTCTTTTCTTCATCTAAAAATGCTCTTGCAATATCCAATGGAGAGCCGTTGTATTTTGTGATCTTACCACCTGTAATGCTTGAAGGAGTTTCTGTTTTTGAATTCCACCTAATATTCC
>JAQUKI010000188.1 GCA_028719225.1 Fidelibacterota bacterium
GTTGTGATGCAAATATTTCGCTTAGACCCTTCGGACAAGAGAAATTCGGAACGAAGACCGAAATGAAGAATATGAACTCATTTAAAGGCGTCGAACACGCATTGAATTATGAAATACAGCGCCAAACGAAGATATTAGATGAAGGTAAGCAAGTTATTCAACAAACGTTACTTTGGGATGATATTATATGCATTGCAAAGCCGATGAGAACCAAAGAGGAATCGGATGATTATCGCTATTTTCCCGAACCGGATTTAGTGCCTCTTAAGATTGATAACAACATAATCGACCAAATTCAGAAAACACTTCCCGAATTACCAGATAATAAATTCAATCGATTTATCAATCAGTATCAATTGCGTGAATACGATGTAAAAGTTTTAACGGTTGATCGAAAAATTGCGGATTACTTTGAAAATATAGTTCAAATTACCCACGATCCAATTCTAACCAGTAAATGGATCCAGTCCGAAACGCTCCGATCTATCAAAGAGCAAAATACTGATATTGAACATCTCGGGATATCGGCTAAACGTATGGGCGAACTGTTGAACCTGTTGAAAAATAAAGTAATAACAGTTGTTGTGGGAAAAGAAGTATTCAATAAAATGTTGAAATCTATCGATTCTCCTGATCAAATTGTCGCAAAAGGAAATCTATGTCAAAATAATGATTCAGAAGGACTTGAAACCATTATCAAGGAAACGATTGCTGAAAATCCGGATGAATTGGAAAAATACCGGTCAGGGAAGAAGGCCTTGTTTGGTTTTTTTATGGGACAGGTAATGAAGAAGACAAAAGGAAAGGCAAGTCCCGATATTCTCTCTTCTTTATTGAAAAAATATATGGAGTAATTTGGATCAGTTATTTTCTTGTCAATTCTATCGAATTCGGTTAAACTATGACGCTTTTTTTGGAGAGATGTCCGAGAGGCTTAAGGAGCACGCTTGGAAAGCGTGTGTATCGGAAACGGTACCCGGGGTTCGAATCCCCGTCTCTCCGCAGAAATTATAAAATGAATCCATTCCGGTACGATTTAAAAATTTTCACCTTCTAAATCCACTCCAAATAAATCCTCTTTTTAATCTTTTAAGAATCCTCATAATTCTGAATCCGCATTATTAAATAAATTAATAATTAATATTAATATCTATATATATTAAGTATATAATATTTTATTTGTGATAATAATAAATATCAATTACATTTGCCGCAATTATTTTTAATAGGTTTTATTGATAATGGAATTTTAGAAAGGTTAGGTAAATACGAAAATGGTTGAAAGAGTGAAAAAGGATAACGTGGAATTCGTAAGATTACAATTGTTCGATCTAATGGGAGTTCCGAAAGAAGTGATTATTCCGGTAGAGGAACTTGACGATGCTTTAGAAAACGGCGTTTGGTTTGACGGTTCTTCAATAGAAGGTTTTGCTAGAATACAGGAAAGCGACTTGTTTTTAAAACCGGATATTAACACATATTCATTGGTGCCATGGTTGAACGAGGGGGGGAAGACTGCACGAGTCATTTGTGATATTTACCGTTCGGATAATCAACCATTTGAAGATGATCCACGTACGGTTTTACGGAAAGTTACCCAAGAAGCTCGGGACATGGGATTTGAATATTATGTCGGTCCTGAACTCGAGTTTTATCTCTTTAAGAAAGATGATGTAGTACGGACAGCGCCAATTGATACCGGCAGTTATTTCGATTTGAATTCTTATGAAGGATATCGATTAATCAAAGAAATCATCACAGCGTTGAAAAGTTTTGGGATTTCTGTTGAAACATCGCATCACGAAGTTGGAATAGGACAATACGAAATCGACTTTAAATATGGAACTGCTATCGAAACAGCGGATCGATTACTAACTTTAAAATATACTGTGAAGAAAATTTCACAGATGCATAATATTCAGGCCACTTTTATGCCAAAACCGATTTCCGGAATTGCTGGTTCCGGGATGCACGTTCACCAGAGTTTATTTGATATTAAAACTGGAAAAAATTTATTTTATCAAGCAGACGATCCGTACAGACTATCACCGCTTGCTTATAGCTTTATGGCTGGATTAATGAAAAACGTCAAAGCAATGGCGGCGATTCTCTGTCCGACCGTCAACTCCTATAAACGTTTGGTAACCGGTTATGAGGCGCCGGTTTACATTTCATGGGCGAGTAAGAATCGAACTGCGCTTGTTCGTATTCCAAATTGGTTTAACAGCAAACCAAATTCGGCGCGGATGGAATTGCGTTGTCCCGATCCGACATGTAACCCATATTTAGCTTTTGCAGTAATGCTGAAAGCAGGTCTTGAAGGTATTAAACACAATCTCCAGCCGCCGAAACCGGTAGAGGAAAACATTTTTAAGATCGATCAGGAAAGCTTAAAAGGAAAAAATATTGACAACTTACCCAATTCACTATCGGATGCGATAAATGAGCTGAAAAAGAGTTCACTTTTCACCGATGTTCTTGGAAAACATCTGTTTGATAAATACATCGCAATAAAGACAAAAGAAGTTGGAGAATATCGTCAGCAGGTAACACCCTGGGAAATTGAAAAGTACATAGATCGGTTTTAAAAATAAATAGGACTCGTTCCAATTCTTGTCTATTTATTCTCTATTCTCAGATTGATTTGGTCATGGCGTTGCTCTGTTTTTTATGTTAGATTACTCATGTTTTATGAAACAGGAGCACATAATTAAATATACAAGGAATTGGAAATGCTGAACTATCTTTGTCTGATATCGTTACTTTTACTTTTAGTTCTTCAGATCATTGTTTTTCTGAAATTGTTCAAATCCAGGACAACACCGGATAATTCCGTTAAAGAATTAAAGGAAAAAATTATCGAGTTAGAATCACGGCTTAATCTTTTCCCGGAGATTATCCAATCTAACATCGCAGATGTCATTCAACGACGCTTCACCGATTTTACAGACAGTGTTTCTGCTAAAAATCAGGAGATGATACAAAAATTCGGAGCATTTCAAAACGATCTCACTAAATCTCTTTCAGAGAGTAGTCAGAAATTGAGCGAGGATTTTACACGATTCAAGGAGTCGTTTCAAAAAGGTTTGACAGAGGATTTTGATAAACTCAATGTGACGGTTGAAAAGAAACTTGAAGCAATCAACGTAAAAGTCCAGGAAAATTTGAACGAAGGATTTAAAAAGACGAATGAGACGTTCAGCGATGTGCTTCAGCGGTTGGCGAAAATTGACGAAGCACAGAAAAAGATCGATAACCTTTCGACAAATGTCGTGTCACTTCAGGATATTTTATCAGATAAGAAAAGCCGCGGCGTTTTTGGCGAAGTGCAATTAAACCAAATCCTCTACGCTATTTTTGGCGATAAGAACGATAAAATCTTTCAAACCCAATATACGCTTAGCAATTCCAATCGTGTGGACGCAGTTCTGTTTGCACCTAAACCGATGGGAAATATCGGAATTGATTCAAAATTTCCGCTGGAAAACTATCGAAAGATGATCGATAAAACTTTACCGGAATCGGCGAGACAGGAAGCTTTCAAGGCGTTTAATTCAGATGTAAAAACAAAAATCGATGATATCGCCAATAAGTACATCATACCTAACGAAACAGCCGATCAGGCGATTATGTTTCTGCCGGCAGAGGCAGTTTTTGCCGAACTCTATGCTTATCATGAAAATCTGGTTACTTATGCATTTTCCAAACGAGTATGGATTACTTCACCAACGACATTCATGGCAATATTAAGTACGCTTCAAACGGTTTTGAACGATATGGAGCGTCGGAAATATGCAGATCTCATTCAGAAAGAATTGAACAAACTCGGTGAAGATTTTAAACGCTATCGGGATCGTTGGACCAATTTAACCAAACACATCGATACAGTCCAAAAGGATGTAAAAGAAATTTATACAACGACCGATAAAATTTCAAACTCATTTGAAAAAATCGCCAAAGTGGAAATCGATAACAAACCTATTATCGGTTCTGAAACCGAACTAATCGAATTACCGGAAGGAAAAGATTAACGACTCGAAATATCTTTTCCGACAATGAGTTATATGCAAGATGAGGATAGATTATAGATGGACTTTATTACAATCTTCTTGTTAGCAATCGGGCTTTCGATGGACGCTTTCGCTGTCGCGATTTCTTGCGGATTGACGTTGAAACCTCCAAAAATGCGGAATGCATTACGATTATCTGGCTCATTCGGTGCATTTCAGGCGCTGATGCCGGTGATCGGTTGGGCACTTGGTCAAACACTGGCAAAATATATTCAAAATGTCGATCACTGGATTGCATTCGTTTTATTAGTTTTCATTGGTGGAAAAATGATTTATGAATCACTGGATAAAGATTCATGTGAAAATCATATTGATCCATCAAATAATAAGGTATTGTTGACTTTATCAATTGCCACAAGTATTGATGCGTTGGCGGTCGGCGTCACATTCGCATTTTTGCAATTCAACATTATTTTTCCGGTTCTATACATCGGAATCACTACTTTTTGCATTACGCTTCTTGGGGTTTATATCGGGAAAAAAATTGGTGGTATGCTCGGGAAAAAAGTCGAAATATTCGGTGGTTTAGTGCTCATCGGAATTGGTGCTAAAATTCTCATCGAGCACCTCTGTATATAAAACGAATCTTTCGTTCGTTTATTAGACGGATGATAGTAAATTTCTACCGTTTTTTATTGGAAAGAGTTTTTAGAGAAATAGTCGTATGAAACCGTATACAAAAATGTTAAGACAGGTATTGCAACTCGTTTTGATATTGGCGATTACATCCGTTTTTCTTTTT
>JAQUKI010000189.1 GCA_028719225.1 Fidelibacterota bacterium
CAAATCTCGATCTGCGATTCAAGCGGATCGGGATCGCCGATCAACTTGACATCCGCTTCTCCGCCATTAAAGAAAATAGAGAACGTCGATTGAAATTTCTGGCGGATTTTTTCAAAGATCTCAACATATTGTTCCCTTGCGACATTATCGATTTGCAGGATAACTTCATTCAATCCTTTTTCCGAAGCGACCAGATCGTCACGCTGTTCAGATAGGAATTTAAAACGCGTATTTTCCTGATCGTATTCGTCTTTCACGGCCATGTTTACCATGCCGATCATTTCCAGATTCCGTTTGAAACGTTCCACGTCGCGGCGAAGCGTCTCTTCATCCGGCAAGGAGTCCGGCGTTTCATCCGGGATGTTTCGATTGTATTTCTCAAAAAGAACAGAACGAATTTCATTATCGGCGGCTTTATATTCGGAAAAAGCCAGTTCCATTTTCTTCAATTCTTCCGACAAATTCTCTTTATTGCGGCGTGTTTCTGTCATCTGGTCGTTCAACTTTTGCTGATCTGTCCGTAAAAGTTGATGCGCGGATTGAACGGCAACGAACGCTTGTTCGGCTTTTGTCAGGCGTTCGGATATTTTCTTGATCTCCGCGCCGTTTGTTTCGATTTTCAGGTCAATTTCCAGTTTCGATTGAATATTTTTATTTTTCTCCTGAATCGCGACGTTACGGACATTGGACAGGTTGGCAATCGACCGATCGGCGGCTTCAAAACCGGCGACGAGATTCCGGTAACTATTTTCGAGATTGACAAGTTCGATGCGCGCATTCTGGATGCGGACATTTTGTTCCTCCAGCGATGATTTTACCGTCGAAAGGTTCTCCTTTTTCTCCAGAATGACCACATCCAAAGAAGCGATCTTCTCAGAAATCGATTCATTGTCGGGATTTTCACGTTTCAACTTTTCGTTAAAATTTTCTAACGCGACCGAAATGGAGACTTTACTTTCATTCAGGTTTTTTCGAATACCATTTGACTGTGACAGGATCGATTCGGCGGCACGGCGTTTTTCTTCATCGCTCTGAAGGATTTTTTCGAATTGCGCCGTTTCGTTCTTGAGCCTATTACGATTCGTAGCGACTTGACGAAGATCGGAACCGATCTTGCCTATTTGGCTGACGATTCCGTCCTTCTCGGTCTTCAGCGTATCAAATTTTTTCTCATACTCGTACAATTTCTGACTTCTACCGATGAGTGTGTTGGACTCCGATGTTTCAGAACCGCCTGCAAAAAAGCCGTTGGCGTCCCGAAATTTTCCGCGCGGCGTGATGAATGAAAGGCTCCGGTATTTCTTTTCGCTGATCAGAGATTCAAAATCGGTGTCATTGCAGACATAAATTGAGCCGAACAAAAAGTCTTTTAATCCGGACAGTGATGAACCGCATTTGATAAATTGGCTTAGCGGTTGAAAACCATTATTGGAAAATTTCTCTCTTTCCGGGTTGTGAAATTCGACGTCGAGTGGAATGACGGAAACTCTTCCTTTTCCAACAGAAGATAATTTTTCAAGCGCGCGCAGTGCGACCGACTGTGAATCGGCGACAAGCAGGCGGGAAATATCCTTGATAACCGTTTCGACAGCGAGATAATAAGTTGAATCGACCGAAAGCAGATCGGAAAGCGCACCTTGAATTCCGGGAAAATCAGTCAGATGATCGAGCACGAACTGCAAACCGGGCGCAAATCCTTCCTTGGTCTGAATGATCCCGGAATAAAATGAAATGCGGTTCGAGAGTTTGTCCATCTCGGAATCGACTCTTCGTAGTTCGTCCCGGAGTTTTTGCTCTTCGTCAGATAATTCCTGAAAACGTTCGTCTTCGCGGCGAAGTCCGTCTTTACGCTGAGCGAGTTCACGATTCGATTGGTTGATCTTTTCGCGGATTTCCTCGAGTTGTGCGGCGCTTCGTTCATCGACTTTATCCTGCTCGGCAATTCGATTGAGAATTGTTTGCAGATCATTGCCGCGTTGCCGGATATTTTCCTTCAGACTGGAAACACGCGCAGCGAACTCGGCCTGTTGCCGGAAAAGCGCGTATCGCTCATCCTGCAAGGTTTGTAATTCCTTGTCAACTGTTTTATACCGTTGGTCAACTACACCGACCGCCTCGGAAAGGTTTTTGAACTCTTCCCGTTTTTTCTCGACGTTTTCTCCGGTTTCCGACTGCTGAGTCTTGAGAGCGATTTTACGCTCTTCGGCGAGGGAAATGTTTTTCGTATGCGATTCAATTTCGATAGACAACCGGCTAACTGTCTGAGTAATGTTACGATGTTGCTCTTTAAGCAACAAATCGTTTGTTTCCAACTGATTTATGGTCGTGCGAAGCGAATTTACCGTCTCTGTTTGTTGTTGAAGAACGTTTTCCTTCTCTTCGATCGCTTGTTGATTTTTACGCCAATCGCGTTCCTGAGCCGACAATTCGGCGGTACATTTGTTGAAGGATTCCTGCTTTGCCCGGAAATTCTCTTGAATCGGTCTGTTTTTCAGGCGGATGTTCAGAATTCTTCGCGCTGCCAGCGAGACTTCGGATTCAATGAGATTCTGCGTCACTTCCTGATATTTTTCATATCGATGAAGTTGTCGTTTGAGGTTTTTTACTTTTGAATCGACTTCCGCGATGATGTCGTTCAACCTCAGCAAATCCTCTCGGGTTGCTTCCAATTTTCGAATGGCGGCTTTCCGCTGAATCCGGTATTTGTTGACACCGGCCGCTTCCTCGAACAAACGCTTTCGTTCTTCCGGCGTTTCACTCAGAATATCTTCGATCATTTTCAGTTCGATGATCGAATAGGCATTCGCGCCCATTCCGGTATCGATAAACAGGTCGGTGATGTCTTTTAATCGGCAAAGATTTTTATTGATGAAATATTCGCTTTCGCCGTTCCGGTAGAGTCTGCGCGTAATGATGACGTCCGAAAGTTCGACCGCCGAGCGGGTCGTGACATCATGGATCGTCAGTGAGACTTCTGCCATGTTGAGCGGGCGTTTGGCTGATGTGCCGTTAAAGATCACGTCGGTATTCCTATCGGCGCGTAGTACGCTGGATTTTTGTTCGCCGATCACCCACCGTAACGAATCGACGATATTGGTTTTACCACATCCGTTTGGTCCGACGATGGACGTGATCCCGCGCCCGAACTCGATCTCCGAACGTTTTAGAAACGATTTAAATCCGTATAAACTTAGTTTTGAAATATACATGCAGTCAGACTTTCAGGTTCGCTCGACTCCGGATTTTTCGTAAATAAAAGATACTCGCTAACTTAATCTTTTTTGCGACGCTTTGGTTCCAATTATTTATTTTTACCCCGGCGGCCAGTTTAATTTTCTTCCGCCGAGAACATGCAAATGAATATGAAAAACATCCTGCCCCGAATCATGGCCGCAGTTGAAAATCAGTCGATAACCGGTTTCAGAAATATTTTCCAGTTTGGCAACAATATTGGCGACGGCGACCATTTTACCAATCAAAACTTCGTCATCCGGTTGAATGTCGCTGACTTTCGGAATATGTTTTTTTGGAATGACGAGAAAATGGATCGGCGCGCGCGGATGAATATCCCGGAAAGCGACGATCTCGTCCGATTCGTATAAAAATTCCGTCCCAAATTGTCCGGAGGCGATTTTGCAAAAAATGCAATCTTCGTTCACTTTATACCTCCCGTTTGTGTATAATATTGATAAAGTTGAGAAATCATCACCGTTGTTGCTAATTCCGTCCGAAGCCGGTATGGAAAAAGATTAATGACCAAAAATCCCGCCGCCTGGCAAAGATCGAGTTCGTCACGGCTCAATCCGCCTTCCGGACCAATAAGCGCCGCGATCCGATCCGTCTCACACGGTTCGGGAACGAGTGCTGACAGTGAAAGAGATTCGTCCTTTTCGGCAACGAGTTTAATCTTAAAATTCTTCACGATTTTGAGCCAATCCGCCAAGCCTGTCAGTTCAGCGACTTCCGGCAAATATCCGTTTCCACTCTGTTTGACCGAATTTAGAACGATTTTTCTCATCCGTTCGGGATTGACATGTTGCTTGACCGAATGTTGCGTCGCTAACGGATAGATCGCATGAACGCCGAGCGCTGAAGATGTCGTCAACACTTCGTCGAACGCGGCATTTTTCACGAGACAAATTCCAAGATGAATTTCTGGAACGATCCGGTTTAGTTTCGGTCGTTGCTGACAGATCAGACATTCAACCACATCTTTATTAATTGATGAAATTTCTGCCTCATACTGATTCCCATTCCCGTCGAATAATATGATGACGTCGCCGACTCTTTTCCGAAGAACACGACAACAATGATCGCGTTCATCACCTTTGAGGACAGCCCGCCGGTCATGAACTTCGCCCGGCTGAACGTAAAATTGGAAATCATGCATTTAGTACTTTGTTCCTATTCCGATCTTGACGATCAATCCGCTGTAATTTTTCATACCTGAGTACGGAGTGACCGGATCGCCGTTTTCATCTTCGTAAGTCTCTGCTTCATCGAGCAACTTTGAAAACCGGATCATTTCATAACCGAAGTAAAATGAAAGTATCGCCGAAGGTCCATAAGCGAAATCGACACCCGCGCCGATTCTCAACGCCCCGGTATAAGCAACGTCGATCTGCTTCATCCTATCGACGAAATCGGAAATATTCGGCGGATCGAATGCCACGACGGGACCCGCTGATAAATCAATAAACGGTCGAAAATTATTCGCCATCTGATCCACAAACAGAATTCGTTTGTATCCGATGAGAACCGGTAACAGTGTCAGACGTCGTTTATCAGTCCGTTCATAATAAGTTCCTGTCCAATAGTCATAAATCGGATAA
>JAQUKI010000190.1 GCA_028719225.1 Fidelibacterota bacterium
CTAAAATCGCACATTCGATCAATTCAGTGACCGACAATAGCGGATTCAAATTATGTATCAGCGATTCAAACGACGCTTGTCCTGAAACGAGTTCAAGGATTTCCGGTATCAACTCCAGCGTCGATCGGAGCGCATTCAATTCCCGCGCCGACGAGCGATTGGCGCTCAGTTTGGACATCAGACGCTCGATGTCGCCCGCTTTGGAAAGCATATCCCTGAGCCGCTCGCGTTTGTCCGGATTTTCCGCGAAAAACTGGATCCAGTCCAACCGCCGGTTGATTTCGTCGATGTTTCTGAGTGGTCTTCTCAACCAGTGATAAAAAAGTCTGCTTCCCAACGAAGTTTTCGTCTGGTCGAGCGTCTCGATGAGCGAACCACGCTTCCCGAAATTTTGCATCGTCTGGAATATTTCAAGATTCCGCTGGGTGAAATCATCGACCAGCAGAACGTCGTTGTCATTTTGCAAATGAATACCGGTCACATGGTCGAGATTGTTTTGATAATTTTGTTTCAGATATTGAATGATGGAACCGGCTGCCGAGACGCCGATAGTCGCTGATTGGCAACCGAATCCTTTGAGAGACGGCGTTTGAAAATGGCCGGTAAGCGATTGAAATGCCGTATCGTATGCGTAAATCCAATCTTCAACGGGAGTAATTCTCAGTGTGATGGCTGAGAACAGATTTCTCACTTCTTTCTCAAGCGATTCCGGGCAGATGATTTCCGACGGTTGGATAGATAAAACCGATTCCTTCATCCGCGATGTCGGAATTTCGGTCAGAAAAAACTCGCCGGTCGAAATGTCTATTGCTGATATGCCTGCGTCCTTTTCATCGAAAATCATCGAAAGCAGATAGTTATTTTTCCCTTTTTCCAAAAACCGGTCGGACAGAGCGGTTCCGGGTGTAACGACTTCGATGACTTCACGCTTGACGACGCCTTTGGCGAATTTCGGATCTTCCACCTGCTCGCAGATGGCAACTTTCAGACCGGCTTTCAGAAGTTTGTGCATGTATGATTCAAGTGCGTGATGCGGAAAACCCGCTAACGGAACCGAAGACGCCTTACCGTTCGCTCGTTTGGTCAGTGTAATATTCAGGATTTTCGCCGCGGTCTTAGCATCTTCCTTGAAGGTTTCGTAGAAATCGCCCATTCGGAAAAGCACTAACGCATCCGGATATGTCGCTTTTACAGTCGCATATTGCCGCATGACAGGCGTTAGCCCGTCGTGATGTACCTCTTTTTTTGTCATCTCTTCAACAACTCGGGACAAATATAACCATTAACTAAGAGAAATTGAAAGTCGAAAATTTGAAAGATAAAATAACCAATTCATAAATTTCCAACAAAAAAGGGCGATGAATCACCGCCCTTTTATAGTCATTTCAACATCGAGATTTACAGTTATTCCGCCATCTTTTTATAGCGCAGATAGCGAGTCTGAACCTCTTTCGCCAAACTTTCTCTGAGTTTGACTGATTCATCCGGGAAGGATTTCTTCAAAGTGGCGTAGCGAACTTCGCCGTCTAAGAATTCCATTAATTTCCCATTCGGTTCCTTGCTTTCCAGAATGAACGGATTCTTACCTTCCGCTTCGAGCATTGGATTGTACCGATACAGCGGCCAGTATCCGCATTCGACGGCAAGTTTCTCTTCCTGCTGGGAAAACATTCCCTTGTAAATTCCGTGATTGATGCATGGCGCGTATGCGATAATGATCGACGCACCCGGATATTTTTCCGCTTCAAGCGCGGCTTTCAGAAACTGGCTTTGATTCGCGCCCATCGCGACGGAAGCGACATAAACGTTCCGATAAGCCATCGCCATCATCCCGAGGTCTTTTTTCGCCGTCTTTTTCCCTGAATAGGCAAATTTTGCGACTGAGCCTGTCGGTGTCGATTTCGACGATTGTCCGCCGGTATTGGAATAAACTTCCGTATCGAGAACGAGAACATTCACGTCGTGTCCCATTGCCAGAACATGATCCAGGCCGCCGTAACCGATGTCATAAGCCCAGCCATCGCCGCCGATGATCCAGATGGATTTCTTCGTGTACAAATCACGCATCGCCCAGATTTGTTCAAGAACCGGATTTCCCGCAGTATTGCCTTTCAGCAAATTTTTAATTTTGTCGCCGGCTTCGCGTGAAAGTTCGGAGTCGAACATACCGTCGAGCCATGCTTTAAGTGCTTCCGCAAGTTCGCCTGAAGTTTCATTTAAGGCTTTTTTCACTAAATCAGCCAGCATATCGCGGCGCTGAAGTGTAGCGAGCCCCATTCCGAAACCATATTCGGCATTGTCTTCAAACAGCGAATTTGCCCAAGCCGGTCCGTGACCTTTATCGTTGACCGCATAAGGACAAACCGGCGCCGAACCGCTGTAAATGGATGAACAGCCGGTGGCATTGGAGCAGATCATACGATCGCCGAACAATTGTGTGACAACTTTCAGATAAGGCGTTTCGCCGCATCCGCCGCATGCACCGGAGAATTCAAATAACGGCCGCTGGAACTGGCTTCCTTTGACGGTTTCTTTCTTCATCACCTGTGTTTTTACCGGAATAGTCTCAAAAAATTCCCAGTTGGTTTTTTGTTCGAGTTCTTCTTCCAAGGGTTTCATGACCAGCGCTTTTTCCTTCGCCGGACAAACGTCGGCGCAGTTGCCGCAACCGGTGCAATCGAGAACAGAGACCTGCATCCGGTATTCATAACCTTCAAGTCCTTTACCAACCGGTTTGACAGTTTCAAAAGACTTCGGCGCAGTTGCCTTTTCTTCCGGCGTTACCAATACGGGACGAATCGCCGCGTGCGGGCAAACGAACGAACACTGATTGCACTGAATGCATTTCTCTTTGGACCAATGCGGGACATCAATCGCGATTCCGCGTTTTTCATATTGAGACGTTGCGGTCGGATAAATTCCTGCGATCGGCATCGCGCTGACCGGTAGTTTATCGCCCTGCTGGGCGATCATCGGCCGCATGACATTTCCAACAAATCCAGATTCGTTTTTCGCGACTGTTTTTTCATCGGCAAGATTTGCCCATGCGGCTGGTACTTTCACTTCATGAATGGCGGCGCGAGTAGCATCGACACACTTCCAGTTCATTGCAACGATCTTTTCTCCCTTCGAGCCGTATATCTTTTTGATACCTTCCTTCAAATGAGTGATCGCTTCATCGACCGGCAATACTTTCGACAGCACGAAGAAAACCGTCTGCATGATCATATTGATCCTGCCGCCGAGTCCGATTTCCGTAGCAATTTTCACTGCATCGATCGTGTAGAATTTCAATTTTTTTTG
Organism: Fidelibacterota bacterium; assembly: GCA_028719225.1. Classification (GTDB taxonomy): domain Bacteria; phylum Fidelibacterota; class UBA2242; order UBA2242; family UBA2242; genus 0-14-0-20-45-22. Next base: position 3,304 of record JAQUKI010000190.1, read on the forward strand.
TGCAATCGTCCGACGTAGAGAGGCCGGAAGGAACTGATCGAGTTCTGTATCTGTCCACGGCGCAGTCAATACAAATGTGCCGCCGGTTTTGATCGATTCCAACAGATCATAGTCGTTCACATAGCTCGATTTGTGGCAGGCGATGTAATCCGCGTGATTGATCCGGTAAGATGAATGGATCGGGCTTTTGCCGAACCGCAGATACGAGAGCGTCAGACCGCCGGACTTTTTTGAATCGTAAGCGAAATAACCCTGCGCATATTGATCGGTATTATCACCGATGATTTTAATTGCTTGTTTGTTGGCACCGACAGTACCGTCCGAACCAAATCCCCAGAAAATTGTCTGGATCGTGCCTTCGGGAACCGTGTCGATTTTCTCTTCGATTGGAAGCGAAGTAAACGTTACATCGTCTTCAATACCAACGGTGAAATGATTCTTCGGATTATCGAGTTTGAGATTGTCGAAAACGGCTTTTGCCATCGACGGATCGAACTCTTTTTGACCCATTCCGTATCTTCCGCCGACGACTAAACGTTCGTCCTTTTTATTCTGAAAAACCGAGCAGACGTCGAGATACAACGGTTCGCCAAACGCGCCGCTTTCCTTGGTTCTGTCGAGAACGGCAATTTTCTTGGCACTCTTCGGAAGGGCTTTCAGGAAATATTCCGCCGAGAACGGACGATAGAGACGTACTTTTAAAATGCCAACCTTTTCGCCCTTTGCCATTAAATAATCGACGGTTTCGGCTGCCGCATCGGCGCCGGAGCCCATGAGAATGATCACACGTTCGGCTGATGCATGTCCGTAATAATCGAACAACTGATACTCGCGTCCGATAACCTTGGCGACTTTTTTCATGACATCATCGACGATTTTCGGAACGGCGTTGTAATATGAATTCGCCGCTTCCTGCTCCTGAAAATTTACATCGGGATTCTGAGCCGTTCCGCGAAGTTGCGGATGTTCAGGATTCATGCACCGCGCACGGAATTTTTCAATGTCTTTAAAATCGACCAATGATTTAATGGTTTCATAGTCAATCTCTTCGATCTTCTGAATTTCGTGACTCGTTCGGAATCCGTCGAAAAAATGAACGAACGGAATGCTGGATTTGAGTGCTGCAAGATGCGTAATCAATGCCAAATCCATGCACTCCTGAACCGTGCAGGATGCCATCAAACCGAAACCGGTTGTGCGGGTGGCCATTACGTCGGACTGATCGCCGTAAATCGACAACGCCTGTCCGGCGATGGCGCGCGCTGTGACATGAAAAACGCCGGGCATCAGTTCGCCGGCAATTTTGAACATATTCGGTATCATCAGTAAAAGTCCTTGAGATGCCGTAAAAGTCGTCGTCAGCGCTCCGGCAGAAAGCGAACCGTGAACAGCACCGGCCGCTCCGGCTTCACTTTGCATTTCTACAACTTTTAATGTCTGACCGAAAATATTTTTTCGTCCCCGAGCAGACCATTCATCCGCCAACTCGCCCATCACGGACGAAGGCGTAATCGGATAGATTGCCGCG
>JAQUKI010000191.1 GCA_028719225.1 Fidelibacterota bacterium
TGATGAATACGAAACAACCGTCGTGCGGTACGTTCTCGAAGACCCACAGCAATTACCGATCGACCGGTATGTTATGGCGTCCAGCACGATGGATGAAAGCGAGTTTGAGTCCTTTGTCAATGAACTCAAGAGCATCTCGCTATGAAAAATGCTCGGTACACGGAGGAAACGAAATGAAGAAATTTTATTGGTACTTTTTAATTTTGATGATACCCTTCTGCGGTGTCTTCAGTCAAGACGATCCGATGCACGGAAAGGATCAGAACAGGCGCGAAAAACTGGAGAATCTCCGCATCTGGAAAATGACAGAGTTCTTAGATCTGACGTCCGATCAGTCGGCGAAATTTTTTCCAAGACTCCATGATTTTGAGAAAACGGTCAGGAAAAAACAGAGAGAAAGAGATCGGTTGATGCGAGAGATGTTTGAAAAATCGGAAAAGCCGGAATTCAGCCCAACGGACGAAGAGGTTCGGAAAATGGCGGGAAAGTTGACGGAAATCGAAACGGATATAGCCAAATTGAAAGAGCAATTTATCCTCAGTGTTTCCGACATCCTGACTCCGGCGCAACAGATTCGGTACATGTATTTTGAAACGCAGTTCAGAGAGTGTCTGATGCAAACACTCAATGCCAAAGACCGACCGATGAAACCAGGAAATGAGAGAAGACCATGAGACGATCCACACAATTTGTCATTATTTTTTTATTTCTGAGTTCTCAGATTTTCGCATTGCCCCAGCAGGTTGTCAAAAAGAAGATTATCCGGCAAACACCCCAAACCGGAATCGAAGAGCAATATAAGCAAATTGTCAACGTCATATTGACGGATGCCCAGAAAGAGCAACTACGTGTGATGAACACCGAATTCGCTAAAAAACGGATTCTGCTTACGGCAGATTTGAAGATCGCGCGGATCGAACTCGAAGAAGCGCTCCAAAAAGACGAAGCAAAAAAAGACATCGATCTTAAAGTGAAAAAAGTAAACGACCTTCGCGATCAGCTGTTCGCGTTGAATATTGACGAGCGGCTGGAATTTCGGAAAATGTTAACGCCCGATCAAAAGGCGAAACTGAAGAATCTTTTGGAGAACACTCCGTTCGGTCGTGGCGTTCGGACGCCCGGAATGTCGCCTTATCGACCGATGATGGATTCCTGTCCGTCGGATATAGAAGAATGTGACGAAGACGCCGGAATGATGGATGAGGAACATGAATAGCCCCGCCGTTTCTCGTGTTCTTGACTGGATGAAGGAAATCGAGATCGGCTCGGGCGATATGACAACGGAAAATGTTGCTCAGTATCCGGTACATCTTCAATGCGAGTTGGTCTCTCTGGAAAGCGGAAATTTCTCAGGGAAAGAAGTCATCGAAGAACTTTTCAGTCCGGTAATAGATCGCGTCAAATTACAATGGAAACTGGATGAAGGTGATGCGATTCAAGCCCAAACCGTCCTTTGTCAAATCGAGGGAAACGGCGCCGAAATCCTGAAACTCGAACGACTTGTTACATGGATTATCGGCAGGATGTCCGGCATCGCCACGGCGACGCGTTCGACGAGGCAATTTCTCGAAAAAGCCGGGAAGAAACTCGTACCCGGCACGGCTATTTCACCAATCTTTGAGGTCATCGACCGGATCGCGCAGGCAACCGGAGGGTGTGTCAATTCCAAACATGGATTGGAAGACACAATTTACGTCACGCAAAATCATGTGAAATACGCCGGCGGTTTGGACAAAACGCTGAACCGCCTCGAGGCGGAGATCGGTGACATCCGAAAGAAATTCCGGTTCGATGTGGAAGTCAACACGCTCGATCAATTTAAAGAAGCCCAAAAATTCGACTGCGATGTCATTCATGTCATTGGTCTTTCGGACGGGGAGATTCGGGAATTATTCGAACACACCGATATTACCAAAATGCCGATCCTGCATTTGAATGCGATTTCCGATTTCAAACCTGAATTTCACGACTATTTCTTTCGCAACTGCGCAATCGAATCTTTAACCGGAGATGCGCATCCGATAAAAAATCGGCTGATCGTCAGTTAGACTTTATTCCGGACGATTAATACTTCCGTTTGAGTATTCGAGCGTCGGAAAACTCCATTATTTTCAGTCAAGTTTCAATTCGTCGATAAAAAAATATTTAAGCATTGTGCCTGTTGACTTTCATAGATAACCTATTTATATTTATTCAACGGTAAAATAGGAGTGTATATGAAAAAGTTAGTGCGGTTTTTAATTTGTGGATCGTTTCTGTTGTCCTCGCTGATTTTTGCTCAGGTTTTGGAAGTGGAAAACACTCAGGAATTATCGAAGGATGCCAGAAAAGGCGAATTATTGAATTTTTGGTACGATCAGGGAGCGAAGAATTTTGTTCTGGTTTTCGCTCGTGAAAAAGGGAAGAGTGTCATCAATGAAGTCTATCAGTTCGATTACAATCTGAAACTGATCAAGAATGAGACTCTGGAACAGTCAGCGGCCCGGGATCGGTATCCTGAAGTGGTCAAAACTGAAAAAGAACCCGCCGGAACATGGAAAACGCCCAAAGTTGTTAGAGTCGATCCGGCGATCACCGGTCAGATCGTTTTAAGACAAGGCACTTTGTCAAGGGAATGGGCAAAAACGGTCGAAGATAGAGGGAATTACCGCTATACGACTCATTATTGGAAATATACTTTCGATGAACTCCAGCGCGTTACACCCAAATTTGAAGGACTGGTTTCGATCCCGGAAGGCGCTCCGGCATTTGTCGTTAAAATGGCTCAAAAGTCCGGTGAAAGAGTCAATCTGCTTGTTTATTCAACCGATGAACCTACAACGGAAGTGACAACCGGTCGCCAAAACTTTGTCTATACCGGTTTATGGTCGAAAACGAGAGAATACGCTTCGGCTTCGGGTGATATTTTAATCGTCGGACGAAGCGATCAAATGGATTTTGAGACTAAAGATCCCAAACAGATCTTTTTATTACTAAAATATTCCGCTGAAGATCTTTCACAAAAACATTATGAAACCTTCACGCTGAAATATATGCAAGACATCGCCTACAAACAGATTTTATCAGACGGCTCGATGGTGCTGATATTTGCGCCGATGGGCGGGCCGGGAATGAAGAACAAAGATCCCAACACATCGAACTGGACATATATCAGAGTCAGCAAAGACGCGACAATTCTGGATAACATACCTTTCGAAACTAAAGGTGGGATATGGATCATTCAAAACGCCGTGCTTTCCGATAACAACGAAGTGTTGCTCTATGGAGCCGCTGTCGAAAAGAAGAAAGATAAATATTTCAATATGGCCGCGGCACAAACCAGTTTTGATAATATTCAGGTGCTGAAAATCGCCAACGGTGCGATCGGTTATCTGACTAATGTCAATCTCAATGATCTCAAAACCGGGATGAAGAAACCCGGCAATCAGAAGAGCGCCGAAACCTACGGAGGTAAAGATCTTGCACTCAGCAACACATATGTGCTGACAACGTCCGGTGATTTCATTTTCTCCGGGCAGATGGCAGACCGTTCAGCAATTCATTTCTTCCATTTTTCGTCCAACGGTGTATTTAAGGGTCAGTATGTCGTCAATACGGAAAATCAATCGAAAGAATTTCCGATAGACTATACGCTTTTCGAGAATCCGGATAAGCAGACAATAACGGTTTTTATCGCAGAATTGACCGGCGTCAATAAAGGTCGCCAGCTCAAGTATCCCAGAATGGCGACGATAGAAATCGGCAATGCATCGATTTCCGATGTCGGAACGTACGGTTTCGGGAAAAAAGGCGAATACTTCCTGGACGACATCTATCCGATAACTGTTGTCGATGACGGTTCGAAGATCGTACTCTTCAGCCGGGATAGTAAAGATGCGGAAGTCTGGCTCGGGCGAGTGAAGGTTGGCAAGTAAAACAGTTTATTTAGGATATTAAAGACTGAATAAAATATGTGGAATGATGTGATATAGTACTAAAAAGAGGAGAAGATTTATAGAAGGAGATAGATGAAAAAGATTAGTATCATAGCAATTTGTTCTTTATGTGCTGTCTTTTTTCTTTTTTTAAACTGTGACAATAATAAGGTAGATGAACCTGATGACACTCTACCGGACCTCATTTTAGTAGTAGATGACAGTTCGGAAGCATTTGAACTGGCATTATTCATGGATCGGACATTGCTGCCAAGTCAAAAGACCTACGATTTCCAACTGCATCATATCAAATATTTACGGCAAACATGGAGCGATTCGCTACCGTTTTTAGGCTCCAATCGATTTTTGACTCCATGGGTGATAGACCATGTTGCTGTTAAGTTCGATTCCGTTACTGCCGATTCAATCCGATCCGGCCGATACAGGGGTTTTGAAATGTTGCCGGATTCAATGGAAGTGCCGGATGACTTAGGATGGACACAACTCTACTATGATGAAAAATATAATCCGGTAGCTCTGTCGGAGATTATATCCGGTTTACCCGGAGTCGTTTATGCAGAACCGGATAGAAGAATGTTTACTGCCATCATCGTGCGTCCTTATCCTGTTTTACCGGGATTGATTAATGAGAATGCAGCTTACATCATTGCAGAGCATCAGTTAAGTCCAACCGAACATTATTTTCGTTACGAAAATGGAGAACCGAAGTATTTTGGCATAGTTTCCTCGATAACCGATTCGCTCATCTTGGCAGAAGTCGAGAGCGTCCGTTCGCAATTCACCGAAAGAAGCAGGGTAAGCGAGTAACGACCATGGAGTGAATTTGATCAAACGATTCAATATGGCGTTATTATGACCACTAATCAATTACGAATTCTGTAT
>JAQUKI010000192.1 GCA_028719225.1 Fidelibacterota bacterium
GTATAACCAATATCCAGATGAGAAATCATGTTCAGGTAAACCTGGTAATGCTTTTGTTTGGGCAGGCGGACCTGCTTGCTGATTTTCCGTGCACCGGATTTTAGACTGCAATCGGCCGTAACGTCCCGATCCGGCTCGGCAATGTAAATCGCATGGCGGCTGATCCCGGCCGGTATTGGCGATAGGGAAAAGGAATATTTCTTTTTATTAATATTAATATCAAAAGTTGCCGGCTCGCTCAAAGCCGCAGAGGTCGTGACGACTACATCGAGCCGCTGAATGAGTCCGTTGGCGCTTTTCCTGAAAAAGAAAGTCGGTGTAACCTCGAAATCCAGCCGGTTTTCAGCGTCCGGAATTCGCACTTCAACATTATTCAATGGTTGAAAAGAGGAATCGGTCAGCCGGGCATAAAATCCCCATTGGAAATCGAGTCCGCCAAACCAATCGGGAAGCGTATTATTATGGGAATTCTGGACGGTCAGAATCAGCAGGTTTTTCCCCTTTTTCAGGTGAATCGCAACGGTATCATTGTCGGCTTTGGCATTGCGTTCCGCCCAATGTTTGAAAATTTCCTGTCCGTTCAGGAAAATCTTTAAACGTGAATTACTGCCGGTCAACAGAAACGCATTTTGTTCGGAGTTACTGTAAATATAACTTGCCGTCAATCCGGCCTTGCCCCACCAGATTTTTTCAGTGCCGCGACCGGGAATTGCCCAACCGACGGCCGCGTTTAAATCGACGTAGCCGGTCTTGTCCGGAGCGTGAAATTGCCATTGAGCGGTTTTGGATAAAGTCAGGTCGCTGACTTCGGTTTTTCCCAGAGAAGGCTCAACTGTTTTCTCATCGATCAGCAATTTGTCGGCTATCGCGCCGAAACCAAGATATTCCAGTTCAAACGGTCCGGCGACCAACCAGGCCGGAATCGTACCATTGGCGTTCAATTCCATGGGCTCAGCTCCGAGAATGTTCGATAATCCCAATAGGCAATAAAAAACGGATATAAACCGAATTTGTCTGTTGATATAGATACTTTTCATTTCGTCATCCTTTGATTCCGCTCATCATAAAACCGCGGATGAAATATTTCTGAAACAGGAAGAACAGCACGATGACCGGCAACATTACCAGCACGGAGGCAGCCATCAGCACGCCCCATTCGGTCTGATATTGTCCGACGAACATCGCCAGGCCGAGCGCCAGCGTGCCCTTCAGCTTATCGGAAAGATAGATCAACGGCCCGAGGAAGTCATTCCAGGTCATCATGAAAGTCAGGATGGCGACCGTCGCCAGGGCCGGTTTGGCGAGCGGCAGAACGATTTTCCAGTAGATTCTGAATTCCGAACAGCCGTCGAGTCGGGCAGCCTCAAACAATTCCTTCGGAATTGTCAGAAAGAATTGCCGTAGCAGGAAAATATTGAATGCTCCACCACCGAAAAAGGCCGGTACGATTAGCGGCTTGAAAGTGTTCAGCCAGCCGAATTGCTTGTACAGAACAAAAACCGGGATCATCGTGACCTGAGCCGGTAACATCATCGTCCCCAGCACGAAAATGAACAGCCAATCGCGTCCCGGCCATTTCAGACAGGCGAAGGCGTAAGCCACCAGCGAGCTGGAAATCAGCGTACCAAGAATGGTCATCACGGAAATGAAGACCGAATTTTTCAGGTAAACGAAAAACGGCATCTTGGTGAATACCTTGGCATAATTATCCCAGTGAAAATCCTTCGGAATCCACTGCGGCGGAAACGCAAAAATTGATTCATTGCCCTTCAGAGAAGTTGAAATGATCCAGATAAAGGGTAGAATCAACACGACTGCCGCGCAAATTAACAGCAGGTAAGTTGTGGTCGTTTGGTAGGTTTTGAAATTCAGCCGCATTATTTGCCCTCGTAATAGACGACTTTTTTACCGACGACGAACTGCATCAAGGTGACGACCAGAATAATTACCAGCAGTACCCAGGCCAGCGCCGAAGCGTAACCCATGCTGAAATCATCAAATGCTTTATAATAAAGATAAAGATTGTAAAAAAGGGTTGAATTCAACGGGCCGCCTTTGGTCATGACATAGGCTTCCGTGAAGACCTGAAACGAGAAAATCACTTCCAAAACCGTCCAAAGGAAAATGACCGGCGAGATCATAGGCACAGTGATGTGCCGGAATTTAGCCCACCAGCCACCACCGTCGATATCGACCACCTCGTAAAGTGCGGTCGGGATACCCTGCAAAGCCGCGAGGAAAACCAGCATGCGCCCGCCGCCAATTGACCACAGACTCATCAATACCATTGAAATTTTCGACCAGTGCGGACTCTGTAACCAGAGCGGACCGGGAATACCAAATACGGCCAGGATAGAGTTGAACAAACCGTATTGCGGATTCAATAACCACAACCAGAGCGCCGAAAGCACAACACCGGTGATGATCGACGGAATGAAGAAAATCGTGCGAAAGAAACGAATGCCTTTTACGGCATTATTGACCAGAACCGCCAGCAGAAGAGAACCAAAAATTACCAGCGGTACTCTTACTACGGTATAGAACAGTGTATTCCAGATCGATTTCCAAAAATACGGATCCTGCCCCAGCAGTTCTTTATAATTGCCGAGGCCGATGAACTGCGGCACGCGCAGAACATCGTACTGGCAGAGGCTGTAATAAAAAGACATCACAATCGGGTACAGGCTGAAAATCAGGAAACCGATTATCCATGGCGCCACGAAAAGGTAGCCGAGCCGGGCTTGCTTTCTGTAGAGAGGATTTTTCGTTGTTTTCTGCATCTTTTTATTTATCGAAAAAATTCATCTTGGTTCGGACATACTCATCATAGGTTAAGGCCTTGTCCAATTCATGCTGGATAATGGTCTGAGCCGTGCCGAGCGCCTTTTCGATTGACTGGTTACCGAAAACGATCTGTTCCTGGGCCGTATAAAATTCGCGCCAGAAAACATCGTGTGCCATCGGAACGATTGTCGGCGATTGGGCGTGTTCCAGATGGGTCACGAAAATCTGCATCTTACCATCCCGCAGAAAAATTGAATCGGCAGTAGCCAACCGGTTGGCGGGAAACAGATTTTGATCCATCACACTGTAGGCGTCTAATTGCACCTTTTTGCTTGCGGAAAATTTAATGAAATCCCAGGCCGCTTCCGGGTTTTTCGAACCACGCGGAATCGCGATCCACCAACTACCGGTCGATGAAGCCATCTGACAGCCGGGCATTGTCGGGGTCAGCGCAATACCGTACTCCACATTCGGCGCATGAATTCTGAGATAGTCGGGGAAGATATTCGGCAGAATCATCATCGCCACCTTTTCAGCAGCAAAGGCCTGTTGGTCGCCGTATCCGAAACCGGCGGAAAAAGCTTCGATTTTATGGATCGGATACGGTTTAAGAAAATCGAGAATCCATTGAGTCGCTTCAATCAGAGCTGGATTAACGAGTGTCACCGTCTTTCCATCTTTACTCAGGAATGAAGCACCCTTTTCCCAAGCAATGATAATAGCTGTTGCAGGTGAATTTTGAGAAGCCACCAATCTGGATTTATAAAAAGGGATAAAACCCATCTGGATAATGTTTCCCGCTTTGTCATAGCGGGTCAGTTTTTTATCGTATTCAATGACTTCAGCCCAGGTTTTGGGCGGACGCTCCGGATCGAGACCGGCTTGTCGGAACAGTTTTTTATTATAGTAAAAAGCATAGGAAGCTGAACTAACCGGAATACCAAAAATATGCCCCTGCCATCTCATTTCCTCCCAAAGCGCCGGAAAGATTGCCGTAGTATCGAAATGGTCGCGCTCGATGAATTTATCGAGCGGTATCAGCGCCATGCGGGAAGCCCATTTGACGATCGGGATGAATTGTGAAACCGCATCCGGCGGATTGTCACTCAGAATTGCAGTAAGAACTTTTTTCTCCTGTTCCTGCCAGGGAATGGCATTTGAGATCACACGGATTGAATCTTGCGCCGAGTTGAAAGCCGTTACAATGAACGGCACATCCTCTTTCTGCCCCGAACAACTCCAGAAAGAGAGCGTATGCCGCGAATCGTCCGAATTCCGTGTCCACGGATTAAGTAGAATAAATCCCGCAGCGAGTACTAAAATAATCACAAGAGACACTTTAAGAATTTGTCCTACGGATTGTTTCATTTCACCAACAGCATTTTACGACTTTCATGAATCACATCCTGCCCTGCCTCATTGATTTTTAACTGAGAAATATAAATTCCACTCGGTAATATTTGTCCGTCAGCATTTCGGCCATCCCAAATAAGTTGATAGACTCCCGGAGCCGCCTGCGTATGCACCAAATTTCGTACGAACCGACCGCTCATATCGTAAATATTCAAAACCACATCGGCTTGCCGCGTAATTTTATAACCGATACAGGTTGTGGCATTGAACGGATTGGGGAAATTTTGCGCTAAATTGAACGATCCAATTACCGTTGTCCTTTCTTCTTTGTTGGCCAGGATTTCTTCTTCACCGAATTTTATTTTAATAAAACGCGGATGATAAATATCGCCGATATCAAAAGAACCATTACCAATCGTGTTGACATTGTAGCTGATCAGTAGTTCATCTGGCTTGGATAGATGCGGGTGGGCTTTGGCACAATAGGTCACGGCGGAATAGGCGGAATATTCCACAACTTCCGGACAAGTATATATTGTCTTATATAATGAGAACGGCCCAACTGGCGTGTCTCCGATCCGGATTGCAACCGACTCGGACATGGTGTCGAGTTGAAAAACCAGGATGAACTGTCCGTTTGGCAACTGCGAGATACTGAATTCCTGCGAAACCCGATCA
>JAQUKI010000193.1 GCA_028719225.1 Fidelibacterota bacterium
ATCCGGAACGACCATAACGAACATTACCGGAAACGGCTACAACGTTTATTATGACACCAGTTCAAGCGACAATAATTATCTGGGAGGTCTAACCTACTCGCTTGTCAATGGCGGTTATCTTATTCCTTCGACATCAAATAGTATCGGAGTAAAAGAACAGATCGCGGGGGCATTTCTTCTTCAAAATTATCCCAATCCGTTCAATCCGACTACAACGATCAAATATTCTGTTCCTATGGCCGGTTTTATATCGATAAAAGTATATGATGTTACCGGCAGACAGGTTGCGACTTTAGTTGATGAAGAGAAGATCGCTGGTCAGTATCAAACAGAATTTGACGGAACAAATCTTACCAGTGGAATTTACTATTATAAAATTCAGGCGGGTGATTTTCAAACAGTCAAAAAGTGTGTATTAATGAAATGATATCACAGGTTGTTCACTCTGAACTGCGGACATGATTGTTCATATGAATGAGTAATCATCCGAAATCCAATATCTGATTGTCTCTGCGAAATATCTAACCTATTTTCCTCTTTTCTGCAAACCTTTCCTATTGGTTCCATCATGCTTTTTTTTTACATTCTCTTCGTATTTGACAGAGGAGTAAAAATGAGACCGATTATCAAAGTTGCACTGATCTTCCTGTTCTTAACGACCGTTGTTTTTTCACAAGAGATTTGGGAGTATAAACCGGCGATGGACATCGAATTCGCCGAAAAAGATTCGCTCGCCAATCCCTTTCTCTGTACCGTCGATTCGACCGGCAATTTATGGGTCATCTCTTCCACATCCACCTCGCTTCACGCCATCAATGCGCTGTATAAAGCCGCGCCCGGCGATACTGTTTTTACACTCATAGATGACTATACCGATGATGTCGATGTTCATTCGTCTCGCGGCGTCACGGCAATTGGAAATGATATCTTCGTCGTGGTTCAGACGAAGACGACTGACATTGCCTCGATGTTCCGCTATCCGAACGGCAATTTCGCCGAACGAATCCAATACCGCACGCCGATGGTTTCCATTCCCGGCTACGGCACTTACATCTTTGGCATCGCGGGAACCAAAGACCGATATATTTATGGCGGAATCGGCTATCTAGGCCCAAGAATCCGTGGATATGATTTCAGCGGCAAATTATCACCTGTTGGGGTATACATTAGTGCAGAATGCATAGCCAAAGATCCAGGCGGTCCAGCATCGAATGGCCAAGATGTAATCCGCGATGTTGCGACATTGCCGGGCGGAAATTATTACGATCCCGAAACGCCGGTTTACACTTCACGGAACAGTTTATCGGGCGGCAGTACCGGCGGCGTTACAAAATGGTCCGGCGGCAGACAAGATTCGCTGGCTACTTATTCTTGCGTTTCGCTCGAAGACGCCGATAGTTTTCTAAAGTGGACGAGTTACGTCCCGAACGGTATCACGCTCGATTCGCAAGGCAGGCTCTGGGCAGTCGGAACCGACACTTCCCGCCGATGGGTGAAGGTTTTCGAGGTTTCCGGCAACTGGGCGACGCAGGTTGTGGAACTTCCGAGCAGTACCAGCAAAGACATCGCCGATCCGCTCGGCGCTCCGCTTGGCGTTCCCGAAGACGTTGCGCTGAGCCCGAATGAAGGAATCGCTTATGTAATCGACACCGAAGCCCGCAAATGCTTTACATTTCTGAGCAACGCGGTGAAAATAATCTATAAACCTACACCGGTAGCATGCGAATTCCGTCTCTATCCGGCGTTCCCGAATCCGTTCAACCCGACCACGACGATTTCCTTCGATCTGCCGAAAGCCTCGACCGTTCGGCTGGACATTTTCGACCTGAAAGGCAGACAAGTCCGGACACAGACCATGAATTATTCAACCTCCGGCAGACATTCGATCTCGTTAAACGCCGAAGGAATGCCGACCGGAATTTATATTTATCACATCACAACTGACTTCGGACGCCGCAGCGGGAAACTGGCTTTTCTGAAGTAAACAGAACCGTTTATTTAGACCGATAGTTTTTAATGATTCAATCGACACGCAGACATTTGCGTCTGCTTTTCATCTCTTTTATATTGTTCCTGGCACAGGGACGAACCGAAGAACTTTTCCCTGAATATCGAACTGTTTGGTTGAGCCGCAATGTCCTGGAATTAGGACGCGAATCCATCCGAAATGCATTTGTCGATCTCAAAAACGCCGGATTCAATACTATTTTCGTCAACAACTGGTACAAAGGTTCGACGATCTACCCGTCACAAGTTTTGACAAATTACGGCGGCGCATCACAGTTAGCCGAATTTGAAGGCCGGGATCCTCTGCAGGTCGCCATCGAAGAAGGCCATCAGATCGGGCTCGAAATTCATCTTTGGTTTGAATACGGTCTCTGGCTATACATGGCTTATGACGACACGACGAATGCGGGTCCGATTTTGTCTCAACATCCCGGTTGGCTCATGACAAAGCAAAACGGGAGCAATTATTACAAGGACGGTATGTACGGAACAGTTCAGTTCTGGGCTGATCCCGCGAACGACAGCGCGATGCAGTTCATCGTTGAGTTGGTCGAAGAGGCCGCGCGAAATTACCCCGAACTCGATGGTATCGAAATGGACCGAATTCGCTATCCAAGCGCTGATTTTTCATTTTCGGATACGACACGAAGCGCTTATATGCGGGAAACCGGTGGTTCCGATCCGTTGACAATTTCCACATCGGGCGCGGAGTGGGTGACTTTCGTTCGATGGCGCGAACGTCAGACGAGCGATGTCATGAATAAAATTTATCGTGCGGTTAAAGCGATCAATCCGAAGATCGTCGTTTCAGCGGCCGTCGCTCCGCCGTATATGCTTTCCGGCAACGAGGATAAAATGCAGGACTGGCCTACATGGTGCCGCGAAGGTTCCATCGACTTTATTTCGCCGATGTTATATGGTTTGCAGGACAATTTCGACTACTGGCTCGGCAGATGCCTGAGCGAATATTCATCGCCTATACGTTTTGTCCCCGGATTCAACATCGATGGATTGACTAATACGCAGATTTCGACGATCATGAACGCTACGCGCAACCGGCAGATGCCCGGCGGCGCCGTCTGGTATTACGGCTATCTGAATGAAACCAATTTATCACATTTTGGGACTGAGATTTTCGCCAATCCGGTTCAAACGCCGCGGAATCAGATCGTCATCGACGACAATTCGACGACCTATGTCTCAGGTTCAGGAATCGCATCAAATACCGGTGGCTGGAACGGAACTTACAAAACCGGAAGCAGTGGTTATTTCAAGTGGAATATTCCATTATACGTTTCGGGAATGTTTTCGCTGAGCGTGTTTCTTCCTTCCGAATGGCAGTCGGCGGTCGATTGGACATATCAAATCATTGTCAATGGTGACACAACAATAAAATCACCGACAGACGACAAAGCTTCGGGCGAATGGGCAAGTCTCGGCTATTATCAGTTGAATTATGACGACACGGTTCAGGTAATCGTTTCGTCATCGAATCCGAATGGTTTTGCAGCGGACGCAATTAAGTTGACGTGCATTCTGCCATTCGAAATCGTCGAAGGATTTCCAACGACGCCGAATCACGTTTCTATCCAGTTCGACCGTAAGCTCGATACGACATCGGTCAACATCTCGCAATTCGCCATTTCACCTTCGATAGCAATCCAAAAAGTAGCGCCGGATTTGAACGATTTATCCGTTTTATCCTTTGTCTGCGATTCTCTCACGACAGACATTTTTTACCGCCTCAGTGCGTGGAATCTCCGGGATTCCGAAGGAAACCAGAGCGATACCGTGACCTTTGATTTTCAGTATCGATCCGGATTTTCAGAGACTATCGACAATTCGAGCATCTTATTTGTCCGGCAAAATGGAATATGGAACTCGGTGGCCGATTCTAACACGATCGGAGATTCTTACCTTAAAACGCCATGTGGTGACGGTACTGCACGCGTTTACTGGCGTTACCCTGCGCCTGAAACTGGCTATTATCAGGTGACGGCGTTTTTTCCCGATTCTGCGCAATTTGCCGACGACGCCTGCTATATTGTTAAAAATGGTTCGGCGTTCGATACGACGCGTGTAAATCTACAGATTCATTATCCGAACGGCTGTCCTCTATCTGTGACATGGGCGGAAAAAGGTGTCAACATCGTCGTTAAACTACACAATCTTTCGAACAATTCGTCCGATCATTGGGTCGTCGCTGACGCTGTTAAAATCGAGCGGACGTTTTACTCAGAGATCGAAAAACCGGCTCAGATTATCGAACATTTTTCTTTGCTTCCGAATTATCCGAATCCCTTCAATGGACAGACGACGCTGGCTTTCATTCTACCCAAATCTGGCAATGTTCAGATACAGGTTTTCGATCTTACCGGTCGGGAAGTTAGAAACCTCAACCTGAAAAATCAGGCAGCGGGACGGCATAATCTCCGTTTAGATTTTGGGGATTTGAGATCGGGCGTTTATATTTACCGCGTGGCTTCAAATGACAAACAGAAAGTCGGCAAAATGGCGCTTGTGAAGTAGGTGTAACGATCTTAAACAGGAACCAAAAATATCTTTTCTTTTTGATATTTTCTTCCGTTTTGCTCGTTTCGACACTTTTCGCGCAGAGCGCCGGTAAAATTTCTGGGCGTGTAATCGACGCAGAAACCGGCACGCCGTTACCGGGCGCTAACGTCATTGTCGCCGAACTGGAAACAGGCTCCGCGACCGATCTCGAACGAAACTTCGCGATCAGGCTCATCTATCTCGGCAAATACACGCTCAAAATATCTTACATCGGATACGCG
>JAQUKI010000194.1 GCA_028719225.1 Fidelibacterota bacterium
TCAGAGTATTATATTGTTAAACGTGTTCAAATAAATGGTCAATTAAATGCATTAAGTGATTATCAAGGAATAATTGTTGCTCAACCTAATGAAGCATATAGTGATATCATATCGCGATTTTCTGACGAGTCGTTTGAAACATGGATTCGAACCGGGAAATATCGTCGATGAAAACAAAAAAATTCTTGGGAAACATAAAGGAATTCCGTTTTACACGATCGGTCAGCGAGAAGGACTGAACATCGCCTGTGGTTATCCGGTTTTCGTGCAGTCGCTCGATCCGAGAACCAATACGATCACCGTCACCCGCCGCGAAGGTCTGATGCGTTCGACTTTTACAATTACCGACGCGGTTTATCCGTCCGGCATGATCGCAAAGAGAACGCTTTTGGATGTCCGGATTCGTCACCAGTCGCCCGCTTCTCCCGCATGGGTGACGCCGATTTCCGAAACGACTGCTGAAATCGAGTTTAAAAAACCGCGTTTTGCCATCACGCCCGGACAATCGGCGGTCTTTTACCGACGAGAAACCGTCGTAGGCGGCGGTATCATCAACGAAGTATGTGCGTAAATGGAGGAACAAAATATGTTTGAATTTCACCGAGTGCAGTCAACTATTCGGGAGTTTGAAATATGATCGCAAATGACGCTCTCACTATTCGCACCATGAATCGCACCGATCTCGACATCGCCATCGATTGGGCAGTAAAAGAAGGTTGGAATCCGGGAATCTATGACGCCGATTCCTTCTGGTCCGTGGACCCGGAAGGTTTTTTCATCGGACTAGTCAATAATAAACCGGTTGCGACGGTTTCGGCAGTGAAATACGACGCCACATTCGGCTTCATCGGCTTTTTCATCGTCAAATCCGAATATCGCAGCCAGGGATTCGGAATTTTAATGGGAAGAAAAGCGCTCGATTATCTAAAAGGCTGTAACGTCGGCATCGACGGAGTCGTGGAACAACAGGAAAACTACAAACGCTTCGGATTTCAGATCGCCTATCGCAATATACGGTTCGAGACGCACGGCGTCGGTTCCCAAGTCACTGATGAAAACCTCGTCCCGATTTTAAAAGTGCGACTCACCGACCTTATCGAATATGATCTGCGTTATTTCCCTACTCAGAGAGCAACTTTCATTCGTAACTGGATCAAACAGACTCAGGCGATCACATTGGCACATTTGGTAAATGGCAAGATTACCGGCTACGGCATGATCCGGAAATGCCGAAACGGATTTAAAATCGGTCCGCTCTTCGCCGACGATTACGAAATCGCCCAGACTATTTTAAGCGGATTGCTCAGTCGCATTCGATCATCAGAATCCGTTTTTCTCGATGTTCCCGAAACCAACGCCGACGGTTTGCTGTTGGCAGAGAATTACAATATGAAACGTGTTTTCGAGACGGCGCGAATGTATTCAAAAGAACAACCGCGTATTGACATGAACCACGTTTTTGGTGTAACCAGTTTTGAATTGGGATAAAATATCCCGGAGGTGTAATGATGAACAAATCGCGATGTATCCGATGCGGCAGCGAAATCTCGTCGGATAAACATCATGCCGTTCATGGAATTTGCGAAAATTGTTTTGAAAAAATGGATCCGGCTGAGAAAATGTCGCTTCATCCGGAATGGACTCTTCATCATGAAGACGCGGAAAACCAAATTATCGACGGGCATCGGCTTGTTTGCCCGCTCTGCGGACATGACCGATTCTGGAAACGGATAACTGTAATGATCACTCCTGCCGCGGCGACTTGGAATTGGCTGCCGGGCAGTAAAAAATCGATCAATTATATTTGCGACCGATGCGGCTATATCTTTTCATTTTTAAGAGAACCGACAAAATCTTAAACGAAGGGAGAAAACCATGAAAAGCCTTCTACTCATCGCTTTATTTTTCCTCGCCATTTCTCTGATTTCTTCCTCAGGTTTTTCCACCGAAATGAAAGTCGTCAGTAATGTCGATCTTCAGCGTTATCTCGGAAAGTGGTACGAGATCGCCACGATTCCCCAACGCTTTCAAAAAGGCTGTGTTTGTGTCATTGCAGAATACAGCCTTAATGCAAAAGGTACGATAACCGTGGATAATTCCTGTCATAAAGGTACGCCGGATGGAAAATTTGCGCGTGTCGTCGGCAGAGCCAAGGTCGTTCCGGGCTCCAACAATGCCAAACTGCGCGTCAGCTTTTTCCGCCCGTTTTGGGGCGATTATTGGATCGTCGAACTCGATCCGGATTATCAGTGGGCAGTCGTCAGCAACTCCAAAGGATCGACTTGCTGGATTCTTTCGCGAACGCGACAGATGGATGAAGCGCTATACGCAGACATAGTGGAACGTTGCCGGGTAAAAGGGATTGACGTCAGTCGATTATTGAAAACGTTGCAGGAGTGCGGTCGCTGACAAAAGCGTTCCCACTTTGAGAATGTAGAAAATTGTATTTGAATGAAGGGCTATTTTTCCGCCGATAAAAGCTTTTTTATCAAGTAACCCGCTAAATAAACAGGAACGTAAATTCTCGTTCCGGATCGTTCTGTATTTCGGGCACTGAGAATGAACGACCGTTCGGGATGATGTCGTTCCTCAAAGACATTAAGGCTTTTTGATTGGGTCACATTTCCTGATTTTACTTCTACAGGAAACACTTTCTCATTCGCTTCCACAACAAATTCAATTTCTGCCGTGCGACCCTCCCAGCAAAACAAATCTTTCAAACCGGCGGATTTCAATTCCTCTGCGATAAAGTTCTCGACAATATACCCTTTATAATTTCCGAAGTCGTAGTTCAAAATCGTATTAGGTGAAATATTCGTCATCGCGTTCAGCAAACCCACGTCAAAAAAATAGAGTTTGAACCGGTTTTCCTGTGCATAGCCCATCAACGGTTTTTCAGCGCGTTCAATGATAGAATTGCGAATGATGAGATTTGCTTTTTCGAGCCATGCGATCGGTGAAGATAGCCGTTCATATCCGCGATGACCCGGCACGGCGTCTTTAAACTGAAATTTATTAGCAGATCCGTCCAGCGTCTGAGACAGTTGAAGCGGCACATTTCGCCAGAGACGTTCGATTTGGAGAGCATTCATCTTTCCGCTGTGTTTAGCAATATCGGATAGATATGAATCAAGCAGGTTTTTCTGAATTTGTCTGACTTTCGAATAGGCCTCGTACAGATTCGTCATATTTATCCGAAATGTCTCAACAGCCGCCGGCAAACCGCCGACAATCAAATATTGTTTCCACAATTCCCATAATTTTTCATGTGCGATTTCCAATAGCGGTGTAGAAAAACCATAATCTCGTAAAAGATCAACCAATTGATCTTTCTCCAAACCAATCAGAAATTCCTCAAACGACATCGGATGTAAATCCAGAAAAGTGACTTTCCCAACGGGAAACGAATCCCGGTTCAAAGACACACCCAGCAAAGAACCGGCGGAGCAAATGGCCAATTGTGGTATTTTTTCGCAGAAATATTTCAGACTGGTGAGCGCTTTAGGGCACCTCTGAATTTCATCGAAAATGAGTAAATCTTTTTCAAAATCAATCTTGCGCTCGATATAAAGTTGAAGTTCGTTCAGAATTCTCTGAGGATTAAGGTCAATTTCAAATAATCTTTCAAGTCGGGAGTCTTCTTCAAAATTAACGTAATGGCAATGAGCGAACTCCGCCGCACCGAATTCCTTTAGAACATATGTTTTTCCAACCTGACGCGCGCCGCGCAGAAGAAGCGGCTTACGCTCCGGATCAGTTTTCCACGCTTTTAGTGACAGGCTAATGCTTCGTTTCATGGTGTTAATATGAGCACATTTTGTATTTTCTGCAAGGACTTTTTACACAAGATGTGTATTTTCTGCAAGGACTTTCTGCACAAGATGTGTACTTTTTACAATGACTTTGGGGATTCTGAGGTTTAAAGCCGGCATCCACCGTAGTGGTCAGCGAGTTATGATTCCGATTTTTCCGGTTCCGGCGAATCGGTTTGGTTCATCAATATTTCAACCGGCGTTAGATATTTTTTCTTGTTATTGCACTCTTTACACGCCGGGACGACGTTTCCCTTTTTACTTTTTCCGCCGCGGACGATTGGAACGATGTGATCCATCGTCAGCTCTTCCGGCGGAAATTTCTGCCCGCAATAATGGCACAAGCCCACGGCGAGCTGCTGTTTCCACCAGCCGGATTTGCGCAATTCTTTAGCCTTCGCTTTTTCATGGGCAATATGCTTTTCGTCTCGGTCGATTTCGATCCAATCAGTCATTGTTTCTTCTGTTTCAAGAACCATTCATATAGTTCGGGATTGTCGTAAGTTGCCGTCCACGAATCGTGTTCGGTTGACGGATAGATAGTGAATCGCACATTTCCGCCGCAAGTTTTCAGCGCCGCGACCATCTCTTCGGATTTGTGAACCGGCACAATGCGATCTTTCGCGCCGTGAAATGCCCAAACCGGAACATCTTTTATTTTGTAAACTTCCAACGGATTTCCGCCGCCGCAAATCGGAGTAATTGCCGCGAAACGTTCGGGGTGTTCGATTGCCCACGCCCATGTCGCATAGCCGCCCATGCTCAACCCGGTCAAATAGATCCGGCTTCGATCCACGCGATATTTCGTAATGATCTCATCAAAAAGCGCGTCCAGCGTATCCAGCGACCACCAACGATTTTCCGGACATTGCGGCGAGACGGCGATGAACGGAAAATCCGGTTTCTGAGCGACAATTTTCGGAATGCCGTGTCGCCTCACCAGCTTCAGATCGTTGCCGCGTTCACCTG
>JAQUKI010000195.1 GCA_028719225.1 Fidelibacterota bacterium
CTTTGATGAAATCCGGCGCTTTCAGATGTTGCGGACATTTGCCGTCAACGAGTTCTTTTTCCGTATAAAACCGCTCGCAACCGAGACAATAATGACCACCATATTCGGCCGAATAGATTTCACCTTTATCGTACAAATCCATTAACGCCTTGCGGACTGCCGTCTTATGAAAATCAAAAGTCGTCCGGATGAAAAAATCATTCGTGATTTCCAATTTCTTCCATGCGTCCTGAAAATGAACGACCATATTGTCACAATGTGTTTGCGGATCGATCCCGGACTTCTCTGCCGCCTGTTGCACTTTCTGGCCATGTTCATCGACGCCAGTCAGGAAAAAGGTTTCGTCGCCTTTCATCCGATGAAACCGTGCAAGAACATCCGCGAGAATCGTCGTGTATGCATGACCGATATGCGGTTTAGAGTTGACGTAATAAATTGGAGTAGTGATATAAAAATGGTTGTTAGTTTCCATACTAAATCATGGTTAAAGTTAAAATTTTATTGGACAATTTTTATTTTGGAGTTGAAATCTGTCAGCGGTAATTCTTCGTATGTATCGTCTTCGAGTTTCAGAGTGACCGTTTTTTGAAAAATATCGATCTTTTCTACGGTTCCGGACTTGTCCTCATATTTTACACTGGTTCCGTACGACGGATAATTTTTCAAAACATCCGCATAGGTTTCGTGCTCGAACCGGTAACAGCACTTGAGTTTCCCGCAACAACCGGAGATTTTAGCCGGATTCATCGGCAGGTTCTGTTCTTTCACAAACTGAGTACTGATAGGTTCAAACTCGTCGATGAATAATTTACAGCAGACGGGATTACCGCACATCCCGATACCGCCTTTTCGTTTGACTTCCTCGCGGTCGCTTGTCTGTTTCATTTCGATGCGTGTTTTGTACTCCGCGGCGAGAACTTTTACAAGATCGCGAAAATCAATACGTTCTTCGGCTGAAAAGAAAAATACGATCTTTTTCCTGTCGAACCGGTATTCGACATCGAGTAATTTCATCGGCAATTTCAGGTCGGATATGCGACGCTGGCAAAATTGAAAAGCGAGTTTTTCTTTGACCCGATTTTCTTTATCGACGATCAGATCCGACTCTGTGGCTTTTCGGAGAACACAAGGTGGCGCCGGAGAATCGGCTCCCAACCGCTTTTTTGTGGGAAACGGGATGGCTTTCCCGATGTCTTCGCCACGTTCGGCTTCAACGATCATCGACGTGTCGGGTTCGATCGGCAGTTCTTGCGGATTTCGATGTATTTCTCGGCGCGAACCGCTGAATTTTATTTTAGTCAGTAAATCGGTCTCGGTTTCGCTCATTGGGATTTTCCAGGCTGAATTCGATTGTGTATCTTAAAAAACATGTTAACTAAAGCGAGGTTAATATAGACATTACGGCTTGTTAAATCAATACAATTATCGACGGCAGAGTAGGCTCCAAAAGCATCCAGTTCCGTATAGTAATCGACGAATTTCCGCAGTTCCGTTTGCATATCGGCGTGAACAAGTTCAGATTCCGGTTTGCCTGCTTTGAGAATTGCGGCATCGCGAAACCAGAAGGAGATCGAAAACATCAATCGGTCAAATTCATCCGGATTTTCTTTTCTCAACATTACAAATTGGTTCACGAGATCGTAAACTTTATCGATCTTCCAAGTGGCGACCATCCTCAACGTTTCAAGCGTGATCTTTCTTAACCGGCCAAGATCGGCCTCCTTCAGTTGAATCGCCTGGCGGACATCGCCGCCGGACAGCCGTATCACCAGATTGATTTGATCCTCGCGAATGCCATTTTTACGAAGATGATTTCCAAGTTCGGTCGTCGAAAGCGCCGGAAAATAAAGCGTCTGACAGCGCGAACGAATGGTCGGCAACAATGCATTTAAATTGGAAGTCGTCAGGATAAGCGTCGTCTTTTCCGGCGGTTCTTCAAGGATTTTCAGGAAGGCGTTCGCCGCGGGTTCCAACATCAAATCCGCATCGAAAACGATTACGACTTTATATCCGGATTCCGGAGCAGTGAGATAAATCTTTTTCCGGATCTCACGGATGAAGTTGATTGGAATATGCTTCCCGTCAAACGGGCAGAGTTTTTCATACGGATTTGCCGCCTTTTTCTTGATGCAATTTTGAACTTCCTCCATGTCATCCGGACCGAAGTTTTTAAATGGCGGATCATCCTTCGCTATATGACCGGTTTGAATTGGAAATACAAGATGGATATTGCCGTGTTCGAGAGTTTTCATTTTATGGCACGATGGACATTCGCCGCAGGGTTGATCTTCCCGTGCGTGACAATTCAGCATCGCGGCATATTCCAGTGCAAATCCTTCCTGCCCGCTGCCTTCCGGTCCATGAAAAAGATAAGCGTTAGCGATATGTCCGTTGCGAATTGTATTCAACAGTAACTTCCGGTTATTCTCCTGATTGACGAGATTATAAAGTTGATTCATCGATTACCCAGCCATTTCTCCGGATCGAGTTTTGTGCGGTTTTTCCAGATTTCAAAATGCAACATCGATCCGGAAAGCGTTCCGGAATCTCCGACACTGGCGATGACAGTATCTTTCGAGATATACTGGTTTTCATAAACGCTGACATTTTCTATGTGTGAATAAACGGAATAAAACCCGGAGCCGTGATCGATGATAATCGTATTTCCAAATCCACGGATATAAGTGATTGTCGTGACGACGCCATCCAGAATGGTTTTTATTGGAGCGCCTTGTTTGGCCTTGATATCGATACCTGAGTTTTCCGTAACCGTTTTGAGCGTCGGATGTTTCTGAACGCCGAATCGTGAAATGATCTCACCCTGAACCGGCCAACCAAGTTTACCCTGACTCTGTTGAAAAGGATTATCAGTTTTAACGCCGGAAAGTGCACGTTGGCGTTCAAGTTCTTTACTACGGTTTTTCTGCTCTTTTTCGAGGTTGGCTATCAATCGTGAAAGTTCCTGAGCCGCTTTTTCTTTTTGACGGATCGCCTCGGCAAGATTCTGTTTATTTTTTCGGGCGACGCTCAGACTTTTTGCGCGATCCTGTTTCTGTTCGGCGAGGTTCTTCTGAAATTCTTTCTTCTCAGCAATGATTTTCTCCTGATCCCGAACTTCTGAAACCAACGCTTTTTTCTTCTCCGCTACTTTGTCGATCGTATAGCGAATCTCGCGCGAATTCCTGCGGTTAATATCAGAGATGATCCGGAAATATTTATATCGATAGATCGCCTGATTGAACGACTTGGCCGTCAATAGATATTCCCATTCGCTCATATCGCCCTGTTTATATAGATTCACGAGTCTCTGTGAAAACGATCCTTTCAGTAAATTCAAATCATTTTCCATTTGGGTAATGGATTTACCCGTCCGCTGGATTTCATTCTCTTTTAATTTTTGTTCGCGATTTAATTGATTCAGCAGTTTGAGGGTCAGACTCAGATTTTTCTCGGTTTCCTGAAGTTTTTCGAGTGATGATTTTTCCTTGGATACCGCCTTATTCAGTTCGTTTTTAAACTTTTTAATCTCGTCCCGGACTTTTTCCAGTTCGTTGGATTTATATTCGATCTTCTTTTCCAGATCATCTTGCTGAGAAAGGACTAATTGCGGAAGCAATACAATGCTCAGGATGATAACACAGATGAATCTATTCATGAACTATTCTCATAAAACCGTCTGAAAATAAGGAATGTATCTCTGATTTTCAAGACTATAAATCATGATATTGAATTTGACAAAATTTAAGAAACAACGTATATTAAGACGTTTTAAAAGGTCTTTTAGAGAGAGATAAAAAATGAATAATCCGATCTGGGAATATTTCGAGATTCGTAGTAAAGAGAAAAACGACAGCATTTTTAAAATTTTAAAAACCGTTCCGATTTTCTCCGAACTGACTCCTAAAGAAATTACAGAAGTCGAAAAGATCATTCACCGTCGAAAATATAAGAAAAACGAACCGATTTTCCGGATGGGCGATCCCGGTCTCGGCATGTATATCATTGTCGAAGGATCGGTTGAAATTGCCGAGGAAAATGAAGATACCGATAAGAAAAGGCTTGCCGTTCTGCCGGAGGGTGCGTTTTTCGGCGATCTGGCTTTGCTTGACGAAGCGCCGCGTTCTGCGTCGGCAATCGCCATCATCGATTGTGATATTATCGGTTTTTTTCGCCCGGATTTGCTCGATCTGCTATATAGAAAGCCGAGTCTCGGCATTAAAATTTTATGGGGTTTGGCGCGGATCATCGGGGAACGGCTCCGTCGGACAAACGATCAACTTTCCAAATGCCAATTTGAAACAGAGGCGTTAAAAAATGGATAAATACGCTTTCCAGTTATATTCATCGATCATGAAGAACTTTTGGAAAGTCCTGCTGATATTTTTCGGTATTGCAGGAATTATCATCGTCTATCCGTATGTCAAATCAATCGTGTTGATGCTCGTCATCTCATGGATATTTTCAATAATACTGACACCGGCAGTCGATTATATGGAAAGTAAAGGACTCAACCGAGGGATTGCAATTCTCTTCATCATGCTGGCTATTTTACTCGCCATTGTTGCTGCCGCTTTTCTGATCATTCCAGCCATCGTATCTGCCGTCGATCAGATAAAGGTGAGACTCGAATCAAATATGCTCGACGAGATCGGCATTCAGATTGAAGCGTTTTTCGAAAAGAATTTTAATAATCCGGAATTAGCCCAAAGTGTAACGAGTAAACTTGATACCGGTCTCAACGGGATGCTTCAC
>JAQUKI010000196.1 GCA_028719225.1 Fidelibacterota bacterium
TCACCTATCGTTCAGCATCCGTAACGAGTTTGCAATTTTAGTAAATATTTTTTAGTTGTCGAATTCCGTTCCGGAAGACGTTTTGATAGAATCCGTTGTGGAAATGACGTTTAAAACGTATTGATGATTGTTGTTGTAGGAACGGAGCGCGTCTTTTTGATTTTGCAGATCCTTATCCCAACCTTTTTTATTTAAAAAGTTGGCCACGCTCATGATGGCATCCGGGAAATTGTACAAATCTACAGTGCCATCTTTGTTGGCGTCGATTCCGTATGATTTTGCGCTGGATGGTAAAAATTGCGGGTAACCGAAAGCTCCGGCATGCGAACCAGGCAGACTGAGAATATCGAGGTGATCTTCGAGATACAGCTGTATGAGAATCGCCAGTTCGTTTTTTGCCCAAACCGAGCGGACTTCGGCACGTTGCTGGAGTCGTTTGACTATTTGATTTCGCTGATCTTCCGGCAAGCGGCGATATTTTTTTTCAACGAATTTGACAATGGCATATTGTGATTTTTTATCACCTGCCAGCGACATCGAACTCAGGACATTGAAGACAGAATATTTACCGATGTCTTTTCCGAGATTGGTTTCCATCGTCAGAATAGCAACGATGGCTTCTCTTTCGACCGAATATCGTTTCTCGGCAAGTTCAAGATACTTCTTGTACTTTTCTAAAAAACGTTGCGTATTGTAACCGCGTGTTTTTTCATGAATGAAACCAGATGTATCATTCAATTCCGGCAACGCGAATTCTTTAATTGAAATTTTCGGATAGAATTCGACGCGCGTGTCAGAAAAAATCGGTATCAGTTCTGCCCGTTCGAATCCGCGATTTTCCATATCAGCGATTAGTTCTCCGTATTTGTTCAGCCGGTATTCAGAAAGTCTGTATTGGACAAAATCAAAAGATGCATGAAGGAATATTGCGGTCATAACGAGTATCGCGCCATAGAGCCAGAAGCGTTTTTGGAAAAAAAGTATTTTATCGAATCGTATCATTTTCTTTCTTGGGTTTCCTTTGATCGGGTTGATTTGCCCGTTTTGTAGCGGAATTTTATCGTTCAAACGCTAAAAAGAAACGCCAGATTTTAAAGAAAATAACGAACAATACCAAGTCATTCGTGTTGTTTTTCCATAGTTTGGCTGTTAAATTCCGTCGGTGACAGTCGGTTGAATCTGCAAAATTGAGGAAGAATGGAAGAAACGAATCAGTTGATGGAATCGAAAGAAGACGGACAAATCCGCGCATTTCGGGCGCGCTGGATTGTACCAATTTCCCGCCCGCCCATCCAAGATGGCATTATCATCATCAATCAGGATAAAATTATCGAAGTCGATCAGATTGAAAACATCCAACGGGAAGCACCGGAGACAATTGATCTGGGAAATTCTGTGATTTTTCCAGGATTTGTAAATGTTCATACGCATTTAGAACAAGCAAGTCCATCAACAAGACCAACCGATTATTATTCATACTTAAGAAATATCAGGGACATTAACCGCGATACAGAATCTGCCACGAAAGTCGCAACTGCCAAACAAAATATTGAATCCATCTACAAATATGGGACGATCGCATTAGCGGATTTTTCAACCGATGGCGCATCATTCGATCCGTTGCTTGCCAGTCCGCTTTTTGCGCGTATCTTTTATGAGATCAGCGGATTCAAAGATGCCGATTCTATGCCGATTTTTCGGAAGTATCAGAATCTGATTAAAGAGGGAATCGTCAATAAACGGGTTACGAAACATCTGGCGCCATCGTCGCCATGGGAGTTATCACAAAATCTTCTGAAAGAGATTGGTATCTGCGAGCGGCACATCGCCGTTCATATGGATATGACGGAAGATGAAAATACATTCATTTTAAATGGTTCCGGAAAAATCAAACAATTTCTTCTTTCAATTGAGGACTTTGACTATGGGTGGCAGGCTCCCGGTATGGATGCGCTGAAATATTTTTTCAATTATCATTTTTATGCCAAGCACAACATTTTAATTCATATGAACAATGTCAATGAGGCTGACATCGAAGCGTTGAAAACATTTCCCGCTAAAGTCAATATTTGTGTCTGCCCGCGGATGAATAAGGATTTGAATCTGAGACGCGCTCCTGTTCAGATGTTTCAGGAAAAAGGAGTCAACGTTTGTCTTGGAACCGAAGGATTGTCCGTCGTTGCCGATCTTGATATTAGAAAAGAAATCGCTTACTGTGTCGATGAACTTGGTTTGTCTCCGGAATCTACTGTCAAATATGCCACCCTAAATGGCGCTTATGCGATTGGATTCCATAAAGAGGTCGGTAGTCTCGAAACCGGCAAGACTGCAAAATGCTGTGTACTGGAGGCGGATGGGGAAAAATCTACCGATCCGTATGAGCTGATTGCCAAATCGGTGAAACCAATTGCTTGGCTTGATGAAATCGGTTCTGGACACAAATCCTGACAATATATCAGGACCTTTTTAAAAGGTTCGGACATTTAAATAGAGATTGTCAATTTTATTGTTGATAATGTCTAAAAATTTCGTTATTAATATCATTGTGGATACGAAATGAAGAAGAGACCGAATTGCATAGTATCGGGAATCCGTCAATTGAGATCCGCTTCTCCTTGGGTCGCTTACGTAATAACGCAGAAATTCGGCCTCGGTGCGCAATTTTTTGTTTAGAAACTTGAACCATTAACCACAGGAGTTATCATGATCAGAGAACAACTCACCAAGGAATTGATCCGATTCGAGAAGAAAGAATTTCCAGTTACAAGCGTGTACCTGACCCTTGGGATTTCGACGGGAAACCGGAAGAGTCACATCGTCGAACTAAAAAAAATGATCAAGTATAAAAAAAACACAACTTATTTTAAACAGCTGCCCGAGAACGAACAAAGTTCCGTGTTGGCTGATTTCGATCGCATTCTAAACTGGTTTAACGAAGAATTAGACACGACGAAAGCGCTTAGTTCGATCTGCTTCGCATCATCGGGTTCCGGATTCTGGAAAACGCTGAACCTGAAGCGCCCGTTGGTGAACGAATTGGTCATTCAACCGAAACCGTATATTCGTCCGCTCTCGACATTTTTCAGTATTCACCGAAACTACGCTCTTATCTTGATTGACAGAACTAAGGCGAAAATCTTCGAATCTCATATTGGAGAATTTACGGAGCAGTATACAACTGAAAATGCAGCGCCCGAGCCGGTTCGCGGAGCCGGTTTTCAGGGAAATCTGGAACGGAAAGCCGAGCGAAACATTCAGCAAACGGTGATTCAACATTACAAACAGGTTGCCCAACAGGTTTTCGATTTTAATCAAAAGAAGAATTTCGACTGGATTATTCTGGGCGGAAAACATGAGACGATAAACGAGTTTCGGAAATATTTGCATGCTTATGTTGCTTCAAAAATTGCAGATGATATAGAAGTCGAATCGACGGCGCCGCTGAATGAAGTTTTGATGAAAGCGCAACAAACGGAAATAAAAGCACGTGAAGAATATGAGAAAAAACTATTGGCGGATTTCATTGCAAAGGAGCAAAAGAATCAGGCAGTCGAAGGAATTCAGGCGGTTATTTCAAAAATTGTCGAAAACTGGGTAGATACGCTAATCATCCAGGAAGACTTTGTACATAAAGGTGTTTTTTGCCGAAATGATAACTTTTTATCTTTGGATGTCACCGAAAGATGCCCGATAGATGGCAGTTCTCTGGAGCGAACAAATGACATTGTCGAACAGTTACTACACATCGCTTTATCTCAGGGCGTGAATGTACAATATGTTAAAAGCCCGATGGATTCCTGGGGAAAGATAATGGCGACATTGAGATTTTCAATCACCGGGTAACTATATCTTCTGATGATGAAAATTGGGAAAAAAACACGAAAAAAGGAGGTTGACTTCAATTAATTATTTAAATCATCTGTGTAACTGGCGGATTAATCGAATTTTTTCCTTGACATTATAGTCGGAGAAAATATATATTTT
This sequence comes from Fidelibacterota bacterium, assembly GCA_028719225.1. Lineage (GTDB taxonomy): Bacteria > Fidelibacterota > UBA2242 > UBA2242 > UBA2242 > 0-14-0-20-45-22. The sequence continues at coordinate 3,985 of JAQUKI010000196.1, forward strand.
TGCTGAATGCAACGCCAAATTGTTATAAAACGATTTGTTTGAACAGATGGACACCATTTACCCGAAGGTGCGGGACTATGAAAGTAAGAAATTCTCTCGTCTTTTTAGTGCTTATGGCATATGTGGCCGGATGCGGTCTGTTCGGAACCAAGAAAGATGCCAAAGAAAAAGCGACGGCGAAGGATAAAAAGGAATCTTCTTCCGCCAAGTCTGATACATCAATGATAACGGTCACTGTACCGGGCGAAGAGGCACAGAAACGGACTGCGATGGCACCGATTCAGTCAACGCCGACAGATCAGAATTATGTTATCAATGAGTTGACCTTTGAAGTGAAAAAACTTGCCGCTGAGGTCAAACATCTTCAAAACGGGCTTCAGGAAATGCAATCCAAAAGTCAAATGTGGATGAATCCGCTTTCCATGTACGATAAGGAAATCGTGATGGATAATGGCTCGTCATTTTTTGGAAAAATCATCTATCAGGATGAAAAAATCGTGAAGATCGAGACGGTCATCGGATATATCGTTTTGCAAAAACCGAATATTGTCCGCGTTATCACAAACGTTCCGGAAAAACCGACCGATCAATATCTTCCCGATGAAGTCGCGGTGGACATCAAGTCAAGTTCGCCCGTTCCTCAGATCGTTCCTCCGACCTATACTACGCAAACCGGTGAGCCGTCTAAACTAACCGA
>JAQUKI010000197.1 GCA_028719225.1 Fidelibacterota bacterium
ATCGGGATTCTTTGAATTCAGGAAATATTCCGAAAACATTCCGGACTATTTCTCACCGCACTTGACAAGACCGCAGGCAATTGCGAGCAAAAGCAGTGTCTGAGCGAAACTGTTCCATGCATTTGCAGTAATGATGATCGCATGACCCACAAATTGGGTGATGATCCCAAGAACCAGCGCTACCAATCCCGCAACGATTGCCACTACCATCCAATTTTTCATAATTCCTCCTCTAACAATAAACTTTGTTTTATAATACGATACTTTTACTAAATAGTCAACTCAATTTTTCTGGGATCGCTTAACAGACGAATTTTTAAAAATATATCACTGATTTCACGGACGATGCATTCGACCTCTTTTTTATTGAATTTCTTCCAAAAAGAACTGATATTTGAACGATTTCGATAGGTTGGAAAGTAAAATAAAGTTGGGAAAAAGATGAAAAAGCAGACATCAAAAATCAAGTTTGTGCTGGTTTTTTTGATCGTGGCTCTTCTTTTTCTGATCTATTTTAAGAAAAAAATTCACGATCAAATCGAGAGTGCGGCACCGCGCTTGCCTCAAACCGAAACGGTGCAACCATGAACCGGCTAAATTCGGCGCAGGCTGTATTGGTCGTTGTCGATATTCAAACAAAACTCTTGCCTGTCGTTCATAATTATCCGCTCGTTCTCGACAATCTCAGAAAAATCATCCTTGGTGTGCAGGTTCTGAAAATACAGATTTTATTGACCGAGCAATATCCGAGAGGACTCGGAACGACCGTCGAGGAAATTCAGTCTTTATTGACTGAATACCGGCCGATCGTCAAACAGACATTTTCTTGCTGGCAGGATTCGATATTTCAGGAAGCGCTCCGGCGGCAAAAGAAACGGCAGGTTTTAATCTGCGGTATCGAGTCGCACATCTGTGTTTATCAAACCAGTCTCGATCTGGTTGAAAATGGATTTGATGTTTTTTTATTAACCGACGCCGTTTCGAGCCGGACGATTGAAAATCGATCACTTGCACTAAACAATCTTGAAAAAGCCGGAATTCAGTTGACGAGTGTCGAAATGGCGCTCTTCGAGATGCTGAAAGACTCGTCCGATCCGGCGTTCAAACAGATTTCCCGAATCGTTAAATAGAAAGGTTTAGATATGAATCTGGAAAAAATTCAGAGTGAAATCCGCAAACAGAAAATTGACGGATGGTTGTTTTATGATTTCCATAACCGTGATGCGATGGCCTATCGTATTCTCGGCTTGGAATGGAATAAATTCACGTCCCGGCGCTGGTACTATTTCATTCCGGCAGAGGGACAACCGGTACGGCTGGTTTCATCGGTAGAGGCGACGAAATTGGACACGCTTCCCGGCGAGAAAATGGTTTACCGAAGCTATGAACAACAACATGAGTTGATTCGAAAAATGCTTGGAAAATCACGACGAATTGCCATGCAGTACTCGCCGACGAACAATATTCCATATGTATCAATCGTCGATGCCGGAACGATTGAACTGCTCCGCTCGTTCGGATTGGATATTGTTACTTCCGCGAATCTCGTTCAGACCTTTGAAGCGATCATCGACGAGGAAGGATATCGTCTGCACCTGCAAGCCGGAGAAAAAGTTCAACGCATTAAAGACGAGGCGTTTGCGTTGATCGACCGTACGATCCGAGCCAAAGAGAGGATCACCGAATATCAGGTTCAGCAGTTTATCGTCAATCGTTTTCACGAGGAAGGATTAACCGACGACAGCGATCATCCGATTGTCGGCGTCAACGAACATCCTGCCGATCCGCATTTCGAGCCGAAAGAGGCAAACTCATATGTGATCAAACAGGGCGATACCGTTTTGATTGATCTCTGGGCGCGTGAGAATTGTGATAAGGGAATTTACTACGATATTACCTGGTGTGGTTACGTTGGAAAACAACCGCCGGCCAAATATATCAAGATTTTTAACGTTGTCCGTGATGCCCGAAGTGCGGCGCGCGATTTCATCCGGAATAAATTTGCGCAGGGTGAAAGATGCTTCGGATATGAGGTTGATGACGCCTGCCGGAATGTCGTCGCCAAAGCCGGATATGGCGATTATTTTGTACATCGCACCGGACATTCCATCGGTCATGAAGTTCACGGGAATGGCGTCAACATCGACAATCTCGAGACGAAGGACGAACGCGAGCTGGTGCCGGGAATCTGCTTTTCAATCGAGCCGGGAATTTATCTGGCGGGTGAAATGGCCGTTCGTTCCGAAATCAACGTTTTTATCACGCTGGACAAACAGGTTGTCGTAGCCGGTAAAGAGCAGGAAGATTTAATTTTACTGGGATAAAGCCGGGTCGGCGCAGACGGATTCTTTCAGTTCCCGAATGATTTCTTGTGTTTCACTCAAATTGTGAGAGCGGACGAGTCGTTCGCGAAAAGTGGAAGCATTCCGGATGCCGCGGAAATACCAGCGATACCATTTTTTCATCATCGTCGTTGCTTCCATCTCGCCGCGATAATTCACCTCAAGCGATAAATGATGCCGGCAGAGTTCGATCCGATCGAGAATTGAAATTACGGTTGAGCATTGACCTGTGTGGAGAAGTTCGTTTGTCTTTTGAAAAATCCATGGATCGGCAAGTGCGCCCCGACCGATCATCACGCCGTCACAGCCGGTTTCTTTAAACATTCGGGCCGCATCGTTTTCCGAATTCACATCGCCGTTTCCAATCACCGGAATCGATAACTCGGATTTGACTTCGGCGATGATTTTCCAATCCGCCGGGAATTTAAAACCATCGACGGCAGTTCGCGGATGAACAGTTAGCGCGCAAATGCCTTCACTTTCGAGCATTTTAGCGGCGGCCACGGCGACGATGGATTGACGGCTCCAGCCTGCGCGAATCTTGGCAGTGACGGGAGTCCGAACGGCACGAACGACGGCGTTGGCAATATTTTGCATCAATGGTAAATCTTTTAACAGTGCGGAACCGGCGTTTCTTTTCACGACTTTTTTGACAGAACATCCGAAATTCAGATCGATGATATCGGGATGAAATTGCGCCTCTATCAACCGGGCGGATTCAGCCATCGGTTGCGGGTCGTGTCCGAAAACCTGCATACCGATCGGCCGTTCGTGTTCATCAAAAACGAGATAATCATTCGTTTTTTCCGAGCCGCGCACGAGTCCTTCCGAACTGACAAATTCGGTATAAACCGCTCCGGCGCCTCTTTCGCGGCAGATCAGCCGGAACGGCATATCGGTGTATCCCGCCATCGGTGCGAGCAAAACCGGATCATCTATTTTCAGGTTGCCTATCAGCATAATGGAATTTAAGAAAAAACCGTTCGGCTTCCAACCTGTACAATGAACGGCGCCGTTGAAATGGCAAGGATATGGGCGAATTCATGAAAAGCAGACTGCCCCATGATTTTATAATACGTTCTATCTGCAACTTATTAAAAATTAGGCTCTTCCGGATTTAGTATGGAATCATATCCAAATTACCAAGTCGGTAGTTATTAAAATCCTGGAAACCTCTGGCGATGGATTTGATTTGTCGAATTTTTACGTTTAAGCCATCAACGATTCCATTGCTAATATGATATTTCACCTTCAATGTCCACAATTTCCCAGGGAGGCGGTAAGCCAAGAATTTGAGTATATAGCGCTTTATCTTCCATGCTCTAAATTAATCATTCCTACTACTTTTCCACACGTTTCCCTGAAGTACCGTTTTCTTTATTGAAAAATGATTATTGACTTTTAGCCGTTTAAACTGTATAATACAAATGTTCATTAACACTGGGACGCGAGATTAGAAGCGAAGGTTGACCTCTCCGGCTTCCGGAACTTCAAGTTGAAACGCTTTTTGGAATTTCAAGTTTTTCAGATAGAATCGTGGAGCAATTTATTGATAAAGGTGAAACGATGTATCAATCTTGTGTCCCGGAAGAAAGAACAAACAATCTTCCCATTCTCAAGTCAGACTCCGTTTGGGTCTGCAAAAAGTGTCTCTTATTTTCCATGAACAACTCATACGGGAGAAGTACGTTTACAACAAATGCCTTCTTCTCGACGGATAGGCTGGTAAAAACCTTTTTAAGAAAAATATAAATTAAGATGAAAATGAACAAACAATATAGGGAGGAAGATATGCAACTGAACATTCCAATAAATCCCCGCGCCTTTTATCGCTCGGTGTGCGACTTCGCGATTTCGGCGCGGGGTGATGCGTCCCGATTCTGTCGGGGAAACAACGCGGTTGAAATTAATTAAAAATGAGCGTACTTTCAACCATGAAGATAATAGACAAAGGAAAAACGATGCTCAATAATAACCTGAAAGCAAAAACAGGAATGCCAATCATCTTACTGATAACCGCTTTACTTTTCGCCATGTCCTGCAAAGAATGCCCGACCGAACCGGACTACGATATATACCTTACTGCGGAGGATGTTTTCTCGACCTCGGTCGTCCTGAATGTCGCACTGCCGGATTCGGGAGATGTCAATACCTTTGCACTCAACCGGGATGACTCCACCGTAGCGACCTATACCTGCAGCGATGACGATACACTGATCATCGATGAAAACCTGACGCCGGATACCGATTATATCTACCGCGTCCGCTTCCTGAAGGATGGTAAGACCAAGTCCGAGTCTGATCCGGTTTTAGTACATACC
>JAQUKI010000198.1 GCA_028719225.1 Fidelibacterota bacterium
GGCATTTATCAGTATTATCAAAAATCCGGCAGGCGTTTTGTGTCCACACATCCGATGTTCGCCCCGACATTCGCCAACATTCGGGACCTTCACAACGAAAATGCCATCATCATCAGTGAGTCAGATGAAGAAGGGAAAACTTTTTTCCGGAATTTCTACAAAAATCTCAAACTGAACATTTTTGAATATTCATTTGAAAAACATGACGAGACAACCGCTTATTCTTTAGGAACACCGTTTTCTTCATCGTTGGTCTTCGCCGCGTGTTTGAAGAATCAGAAGGCGCCGGGAACGACTTTTAAAAAGCACATGGAAATTGTGCGTGGTCTATTATCCGAGGACGATTTCCTGTTGTCGGAAGTTTTGTTCAATCCAAAGACGCTTAAACAGATCGAACGGATTAATTCACAACTGGCGTATTTGACGCATATCATCCGCGGGCGCGATTATGAAGAGATGAAAAAATTTCTTGACGGTCTGCGTGAAAATATACGATAATTATTGCGATATAAATTGTGATAGATTTTTCCGTCGTATTTTCCATTGCCTATAAAAATTGAACTGTTTAAATTACACCTCGTTTTTTGATGAAATCACTGACTGAAATTATTTACAGAGAATTCTGATTGATTTTTTACAATAGATTTTAAACGGGCGATTAGCTCAGTTGGTTAGAGCGCTACGTTGACATCGTAGAGGTCACTGGTTCGAGTCCAGTACCGCCCACGTTTTTCAAGAGATCATTAATAACGAGGATCAATTGACGAATAAGAGAGAAAAGGAACCCAATTTTGGAACCGAAAGAGAAGATCACACTTACGTTACCGGACGGATCAAGTCTGGAAGCCGAATCCGGCATTACCGCCGGTGATGTCGCCCGTTCGATCAGCGAAGGTCTTTTTCAAAACTCTCTTATCGCAAAAGTCAATGGAAAACTCGTCGATCTTTCCTCTCCGATCCGCGAAAATTCCTCAATCGAAATTTTAACTTACCAGTCACCGGAAGTACATGAAACACTGCTTCACAGCACGTCTCACATCATGGCACAGGCGGTCAAACAACTTTATCCGCAAGCAAAAGTCACCATCGGGCCGGCAATCGAGAATCGATTTTACTACGATTTCGACATCGAACCACCGTTGACTGACGACGATTTGGTAAAGATCGAAGAGCGAATGAATGAAATTATCGCCGCCGATATTCCGGTCGTTCGGAAAGAACTCGATCGCGATGAAGTCATCGATCTGTTTTCTAAAATGGGCGAAACATATAAGGTCGAGATTTGTGAATCGATCGATCCTTCGGAGACGTTATCGGTCTATACTCAAGGTGATTTTACCGACCTTTGTCGCGGACCGCATATTTCATCAACCGGAAAAATCAAGGCATTCAAGTTATTGAATGTCGCTGGCGCTTACTGGCGCGGCGATTCGAGAAACAAGATGCTGACCCGCGTTTACGGAACCGCGTTCGCCAATCAGAAAGAATTGAAGAAATATTTGAATTTTCTGGAAGAGGCCAAACGCCGCGACCACCGCAAACTCGGCAAGAGCCTCGAACTTTTCGAAATTAACGATCAAATCGGACCGGGGTTGGTGCTTTGGTATCCAAAAGGCGCGACTTTGCTCCAATCGATCAAAGAATACTGGATTCAGGAACATCTAAAACGCGGATATCAGCTCGTTCAGACGCCGCATATCGGGAAAGCACAACTCTGGCAAACCAGCGGACATCTTGGATTTTACCGCGAATCGATGTTCGATTCGATGAAAGTGGAAGGCGACGAATACTATATCAAGCCGATGAACTGTCCGTTTCATATCATGATCTACAAGTCGAAAACGAGAAGTTATCGCGACCTGCCGATCCGATATGCTGAACTTGGAACGGTTTACCGGTATGAATTATCCGGAGTTTTACACGGCCTGATGCGTGTCAGGGGATTTACTCAGGACGACGCTCATATCATTTGTACGCCTGAGCAATTGAACACCGAGATCAAGAAACTGATTCAATTTTCATTCGATTATATCAAGTCCTTCGGATTTACTGATTTCGACGTTTATGTTTCAACCCGACCGAAGGAAAAATCCGTCGGCGATCCTGAAAAATGGATTGAAGCGACGGAATCTTTGAAATCATCACTCGCTGAAATGAATGTTCAGTATCATATCGACGAAGGCGGCGGCGCTTTCTACGGTCCGAAGATCGATATTAAAATTCGTGATGCGCTGGGTCGTTTTTGGCAATGCACGACGATTCAATTCGATTTCAATGAATCCCAGCGGTTCGAGATGGAATATATCGCCAGCGACGGTTCCAAACATCAACCTTATATGATCCATCGTGCGATCATGGGGTCGCTTGAACGATTCGTCGGCATTTTAATCGAAAATACGATGGGCGATTTCCCGGTTTGGATTTCGCCTGTACAGGCAACGGTCATTCCGATAACCAATTTTCAGAATGGAAAAGCGGAAGAATTCTACCAATTTTTACATTCAAAAGGAATTCGCGTCGAACTGAATGATAAGAACGACACGATGGGTGCGAAAATTCGGCAGGCCGAGCTCGAAAAAATCCCCTACATGTTTATCATCGGAGAACGGGAAGCGGAAAAGGGAACCGTTTCGGTTCGCCGAAGAAAATCTGGGGATAAGGGCATAATGTCCCGGGACGAGGCTTACCGTCTCATAGAAGCGGAAATACAAACAAAATAGGAGGAAATATCCCATAGAAAAAGAGCTAAAAATCAACAATCAAATCAGAAGCCTGTCTGTCCGGCTCATCGATTCAGATGGCAAACAGATTGGTATCGTATCTTCGCGGGAAGCCCTGCGAATAGCCGAGGAAAAGAATCTGGACCTCGTAGAGATTTCACCCAGTGCTGATCCTCCCGTCTGTAAAATCATCGATTATGGGAAATACAGATACCAGTTACAGATGAAAGAGCGGGAAAGTAAAAAGAAACAACATGTCATTAAAATTAAAGAGGTGAGATTTCGACCGCATATTGGAGAGCATGATCTGAATATGAAGGTCAACGCTGTCAAGAAATTCCTTGGTGAAGGTTGTAAGGTGAAGATTACGCTTATGTTTCGCGGCCGTGAAATGGCGCGAAAGGAAGTCGGAGCCGAACTGGTCAACAAGATCGTCGAACAGTTATCCGACATAGCCGTAGTCGAAAAAGCGCCTGCCAATGAAGGGCGCACCATCATAACGTATTTGACTTCAAAATAGGAGAACTCAATCATGCCGAAAATGAAAACAAGAAGATCAGCAGCAAAACGGTTTAGTCTCACCGGAACAGGTAAGGTTAAAAGGAACAAGGCGTATCATTCTCATATCCTGACATCGAAATCATCGAAGAGAAAAAGAATCTTAGGCCAAGCCACGATTGCTGCACCAAGTGATGTTCAACGCATTAAAAAAATGATTATTTCATAAGGAGAATCGATAATGCCACGTGCCAATAGTTCCGTACCACATCATCGGAAACATAGAAAAATCGTCAAGATGGCGAAAGGCTACCGCGCTTCGCGGAGCACATTATATGTCAACTCAAAGGATGCCGTTGAAAAAGGTTTACAATATGCTTACCGTGATCGGCGTACCAAAAAGAGAAATTTTCGCGCGCTCTGGATCGCCCGAATCAATGCCGGCGCTCATCTTTACGGAGTATCTTACAATAAATTCATCCATGGTTTAAAAGTGAACGGTATTAATCTCGACCGCAAAGTCCTCGCCGATATGGCAGTGAACGACCCGTCGGGGTTTGCCAAACTTGTCGAATTAGTAAAGGTATAGACAGATGAACCTCTTGGAACGCGCCGAAGAGGTTCGCTTACAACTGAAAAACGATCTCGCGCAAGTCGGAAGCGACCTTCCATCGGTTGAAAACTTCAGAATTAAGTTTCTGGGTAAAAAAGGAATCATTCCAGCACTTTTCGGAGAGTTTGCCGCGTTGAACAACGACGCCAAGCGGCAATTTGGAAAGACATTGAATGAACTAAAAAGCGAAGCGGAACAAGCAGTCAATTCGCTTCAGGAACGTCTCAAAAAGCAGGATACAGGTTCAGAGTTTTTCGATTTTACTCTACCGGGAAAACCTCCGTCGCTGGGGCATTTACATCCAGTGACACAGACGCTTAATAGCATTACAGAAATTTTCCGGGAAATCGGATTCCAAATCGAGAATGGACCTGAAATCGAGACGGATTATTATAATTTTCAGGCGTTGAATATTCCGGAAAATCATCCCGCGAGAGATATGCAGGACACATTTTACATCGACGATTCCGTTGTTTTACGCACGCATACTTCACCGGTGCAGGTTCGGACGATGCTGAAGTCGAAACCGCCTATCCGCATTCTTGCGCCGGGACGCGTATATCGGAACGAAGCGATCAACGCCCGTAGTTATTGCCTGTTTCACCAGATCGAAGGTTTGTACGTTGACGAAAACGTCACGTTCACCGAATTAAAAGGAACGATCGAATATTTTGCGAAACGGTTTTTCGGTAAAGACGTGATTATCAGATTCCGCCCAAGTTTTTTCCCGTTCACTGAACCCAGCGCCGAAGTCGATG
>JAQUKI010000199.1 GCA_028719225.1 Fidelibacterota bacterium
AAATCAGCGGGAAAAACTTGGACTAAGCGTTGAGCAAATTGCTAACAGAATCAAAGTTAATAAATCTTACATTGAGGACTTTGAATCGGGCATTTTTTTAAATTTACCCAAGACATACATTCGTTTGTTTCTCCGCTCATATGCTGTCGAGGTTGGTTTAAATGCAAACGAAATTCTATCCGCGTACGAACGACTGGAATCAGGACAATCTACTCCGCCTCCCACTGAGATCGTTATAAAGAAAGAACCAAACATCAGCGCACGAAACGGTAATAAATCTTCCATTAAAAGCAGGCGAAGTCTTGTGACGATTACGATTTTCGTAGTCGTCATCGTATTCCTGATATCCATTTTAAAACAAGTGTTGACGGAAGAAGAAAAGAACGATTCGCTTTTACAGCCACAACTTCCGGCGAATATGTCCGTCAATACAAGCAGTCCTGATTCAACCGTTCTTCCTTTGGAATCCAAAGAAGAAACGAAACCGGAAACAAATGTCTCGGAGCCGGAGCATCTTTCGCTGGTTCTTCAATCGAAAGACTCTTGCTGGGTGCGTGTAATCATCGATAATAAAGATTCTTTACAGGTCATTTTACCGCCCAACGTTCTTCGGGAATGGAAAGCGAAAACAATATACGATCTACGAATCGGCAGACCCTCCGTCATTTCTCTTTCGCTGAATAACCGGAATCTGGGAACAGTTGGCCAGGGAAATCGCCCGACTCGGGTTTTGATCGACAAAAATGGCATCGTGAGACAGCAGTTGATCACCAAGCCATAATCTTCTTTTCTCTCTCAAAAAAAAACTTCCAATTTTCTTAAAAAAAATCCTTGCCTATGTTTGATAGATAAGGTATTTTTGTGGGTGATAGTGGATTGAAATCCCATGTTTTCCCAAATTATGTAGTAGAAAACCATGATCAGTTCCTTTTCCGGTGAATCCAAACACTCTCTCGACGACAAAGGGCGTCTTAACGTTCCGGCAAAATTCCGACGTTGGCTCAACGAAGACGACGCCGAGTATTCATTTGTCGTCACCAAAGGTCTCGATCCATGCCTGGTTGCATACCCGTCCGCAGAATGGGACATCAAATCTGAAAAACTTCTCAAACTCTCAGAATTCAATAAAATAAACAGGGCTTTCATTCGAGCTTTTTCCCGGAATGCAATGAGACTCAAATGTGACAAACAAGGCCGAATTCTAATCCCACAACAACTTCTCGCTCTTGCAAACATTCAAAAAGAAGTCGTTATCGTCGGCGTTTTGAACTGTTTGGAACTTTGGGACCCGGAAACACTTGCCAGTCACGTCGAATCTCAAAGAAGTCTGGATGACGAATATTTCGAAAATCTGGGAGGAACGATCAGTTCTTGATTCAGGAGCCTTTTTCATGACGTGCATTCATACGCCTGTTCTTCTCGAAAATAGCCTGCAATATCTGATCACGAGACCTGATGGAGTCTATGTCGATTGCACGCTGGGAACAGGCGGACATTTCACAGAAATCGGTAAACGTCTATCTCCCACCGCTTTTTTACTCGGTATGGATGCCGATCCGACAGCGGTCGAATATTGCCGTACTTTTCTTTCCATATCTCAAAAATATTTACTGGAAATCTCCAATTTTTCCAATATAAAAAGCCTTTGCTTTCGCGCCGGATTTCCAAAAGTCACAGGCATTATGTTTGATTTGGGAATGTCCTCATTTGCACTCGATAATCCACAACGCGGTTTTTCATTCAATTCCGACGGTCCGCTGGATATGCGGTTTTCGCCGGAAATTCCTGTATCTGCGAGCGATTTTATTAACTCGGCTTCCGTTGAGACAATGACAAAGACTTTCTGGAATTACGGTGAAGAAAGATCAGCAAAACGGATCGCCAGAGCGATCGAATTTGCGCGGACACAGAAACCTATAGAAATGACAGCCGAACTCGCCACTATTGTCGTAAAAAGTGCTCACTCATCGTTTCCGAACAAAACGCTCAGTCGGATTTTCCAGGCAATCCGGATTCAAATCAATCAGGAATTGGAAGTATTAGAATCTGCACTTCAACAGGCCATTGAAATTCTCGAACCGAATGGTCGATTGGTCGTTATTTCCTATCATTCGCTGGAAGATCGGATCGTAAAAAAATTCATGAAACGGGAATCAACAGATTGTATTTGCCCACCGGATTTTCCGATTTGTCAGTGTCATCATCGCGCTTCAGCGGAAATCTTAACACGAAAACCAGTAGAACCGTCCGAAAAAGAAATTAAATCGAATTCACGCGCAAGAAGCGCCAGACTTCGCGCTCTGCGTAAAAAGGATGCCAATGAAGCCTAACAACAACCGAAAACCGAAGGCAAAAGTAACGAGAAACATCATCCTTTTTAGCGGATTCATTTCGGTTATCCTTCTGGCATTTCTATATCTCTGGATTTTCAACCATACAAATCTCATGTTTCGGGAAGTCGAAGACCTCAAGCGGAAAGAAGCGATGCTCGCCACACAAAATCGCATGATTTCCATGGACATCGACCGCCTGTCCCGTGCTGACCGTATCACTGAAATCGCCTCAACCCAGTTGGAAATGGTCACACCGATCCCCGAAACAGTAGCCGTTATCATCAATACAGAAATCCTGACGGAAAAATAAATGAGCAATTCGGCCAATACAATCAGACAACGAATGAAATTCTTTAAAGTTTTACTTGTTGGCATGTGGGTCGTGATTGTCGCGAGGCTTTTTTTCATTCAAGTAATCAACTCGGATAAATATCAGGCAAAATGTAAAAAACAATCCGACACCAAGTTGGTTGTGAAACCGACACGCGGGACTATCTTCGACCGAAACGGCAAGGCGTTGACGATCGATATGGTACAATATCAAATTTCTGCGCATCCTTATTTGGTAGAAAGTAAAGACATGACCGGCATTGCCAAAGAACTTGCTTCGGCTACCGGCGAACCGAGTCAGAAATTTCTTGATTTATTAGAATCGAAAAAAACTTTTGTCTGGTTGGAAAAAAATGCCCCTCAGGCACAATTTCAAAAATTAGTCGATAAATATGAAAAAACGCCCGGTTTGGTGATCGAACGCATTTCTCAACGTCAATATCCGTTTGGGGAAATTTTCGGTCAGATCGTCGGATTTACGAATGTCGATAACCGCGGAATTTGTGGCCTTGAATTGCAAATGGAACCTGTCATCGGCGGAACGGCCGGCTGGAAAATCGTTCAGCGGGATGGTTGGGGCAGACTGAACGAACGTATCGATTTGCCCGGAAAAATTTGCGTCGATGGAAACGACATTACATTAACGATCGATTCGGAATACCAGACGATTCTTCATGAAGAACTCATGAAATCGTACACTACATCGAAAGCCGATAAAGCGATGGGAATTATCATCAATCCGAAGAACGGTGAAATCTATGCAATGGCGTCGCTCCCACCCTTCAATCCAAATAAACCATCAGAAAATCCGGTTTCCGCACAGAAGAATCAAGTCATCACCGATATATTCGAACCCGGCTCGACTTTTAAAGTCGTAACCGCAACTGCCGCGATGGAACTTAACGCCATCAAACCAACCGATAAAATAAATTGTGAAGGCGGCGTTATTAAAGTCGCCAATCGATTCATTCACGATCACAATCCATACACGATTTTGACATTCGCAGAAGTTATTAAAAACAGCAGCAATATCGGCACAATCAAAGTTGCCCAGAGAATCGGAAAAGAGAACGTTTTTAACTATTGCCGAAAATTTGGTTTTGGATTGAAAACAAATATCCAGTTTCCGGGTGAGATCAACGGTATTTTACATCCGTTGAAAAACTGGACGGATCTCATGATGGCACAAATTGCGATGGGGCAAGGGATCGGAGTAACGGTCTTACAATTGGCCTATGCATATGCGGCAATCGCAAATGGTGGTTACCTGCTCGAACCACAATTAGTTAAAACCATCACAACAAAAGACGGAGTCATAGTTTCTGAGAGTAAAACAAATTATATACGACAAGTCGCTTCGCCGGAAACCATGGCACAGATGCGCGAACTTCTACGGCTGGCGGTTCAGCATGGAACTGGTGTTCGGGCAAACGTCGGTGGAATGGCGATTGCAGGGAAAACCGGAACATCTCAAAAAGTGACACCATATGGATACAGCCAATCGGAATATGTTTCAACATTTGCCGGTTTTTTCCCGGTCAATGATCCAAAACTGTTATGCGTCGTCGTTGTAGATAATCCAAAAGGAATGCATACGGGCGGCTTAATTTCCGCACCTGTCGTCAGCGAGATTTTCAAACGCGTCGTGAATTACTCAGACGATCTATTTTTCAACGAAGAAAAAAACTCTCAACCTGTTCGCACTCAGATCGCTCAGGCGGATAGACCGATCGAACAACATCGGCCGCAAATGTCAACCGTTTCCTACTCGACAATGCCTTCTATCGGTTCTTCATCAGCGGCGCTGGAAATGCCTGATTTGACGGGTCGGACGGCCCGGCAAGCGCTCTATATTCTTCAGGCAATGGAATTGTCAGTTGAAATGGAAGGTTCGGGAATTGTGGTTTCACAGACACCTG
>JAQUKI010000200.1 GCA_028719225.1 Fidelibacterota bacterium
AGTATACAGTTACTTCTGGGATGGAAAAGACCTGCGCGGCAACAATGTTGCATCAGGTGTATATTTGTATGAACTCAGGGCGGGCGACAAGTTCCGCGACCTGAAAAAAATGGTTCTGCTGAAGTAAATCTGAAGCACCATTTTTACTTTCAAAGGGCTGTCTTCGGACAGCCCTTTGTATTTTAAAAAACTACTCGGAAACCATCTGTTTTTTGTACGATAATTGAAGCGCTGGCATTAAATTTCAACCAGCGTTTGTTATGTCAACGTGAAGCGAGAGTATAGGGAGTAAATAAAAATGAGTAAAAATATTTTCCACAATAAAACGAAACTGGTTTTTCAGACATTGATACTGGCACTGATCGTCGGCCTGTTAATTGTTGGTGCTATCAATGATTCAAAAGCGGATTTTGAAGCATATTGTCCTTTCGGTGGATTGATTTCACTTGGCAGTAAGTTTAATCTCGGTTCGATGTCCTGCAGTATGAGTGAAGTTCAGGTGTTCATGGGAATAACGCTTTTGGCGATGATAATCCTGATTGGAAAACTTTTTTGCGGATATATTTGTCCGATCGGTACTATCACCGATTGGCTTAACAAACTTCTCGCCAGGTTTAAAATCTCCGTTGTGCTGACGGGTTGGATCGACAAAGTATTGCGCATCGGTAAATATATTTTGCTCTTTTTTGCGGCATACATGACGGCGACACACAGCGAGCTCTGGTGCAAGAATTTCGATCCGTATTTTGCAATCGTTTCGGGTTTCAACGTCGATGTTGCCACATTTTGGGCGATTGCTGCGATATTTACCGTTATTGTGCTGTCTGTCCTGATCCGCTTCTTCTGGTGCAAATATGTTTGTCCACTGGGTGCGTTGAGCAATATTTTCGCCAACTTTTATATAACGGTTCCCATCTTCATTGTTTATTTTCTCCTGAGGATTATCGGAATCGAACTAAGTATTTTGTGGTTAATTCTGACGCTTTGCATATCCGGAGCCGCGACGGAGATATTCCGATTCCGTTTTTACTCCATAACACCTTGCCGGATTCATATCAACAAGAAACTTTGCACGAATTGTAACCAGTGCAGTGCCCATTGTCCGCAGGGAATTGAAGTCAATTCATATGAAAAAGTAACACATCCCGACTGCACACTTTGCTTAGACTGCGTGAAAAGTTGCAAGATCAAGGGCAGTATTTCGGTCTGTAAATCCAAAGGCACGTGGATTCCGCCGGTCGCTATTATCGTTTTCTTCTTAATGGGATTATTCGCGGCGAAGAATTACGAATTTAAAACGCTATCCGAACGCTGGGGCGATTACGATTCATTGAAAACCGTTAGTAAAATTGAATTTGAAAACCTGAAGTCGATCAAATGTTGGGGCAGTTCCAAATCACTTCAGGGCAAATTGGAAATGAAAAAAGGCATCGTCGGTTTGGATACATGGGCCAGAACCCACCGCATTGCTGTCTATTATGACAACACGATTCTGGACTCAATGGGGGTTAAAGCGGCAATTTTCACGCCCAGCAGAAACCGGACATCGAACTTCAAGGATTATAAACCGCAGAAAATTGCCGTTCTTCATATTGGGATTTATGGCGTAATGGATGTTTACGACAGCATGAACCTTCTCCGGTTGCTGATTTACAAAGATGGCGTCTGCGGATTCGAAACCAGCTTTGGCGAACCCGTAATGGTCAATATTTTCTATGATGAAGAAAAAGTCCAACCAAAGGAAATCATCGAACAGATTCATCAGAAAAGTTATATCCGGAAAATCAAAGATAAAGAAGAGGTCGTATCTGTCGATTTCAAGTGCGAAAATGACGGCAAGGTTACCGAGCACGTAACCTACACCGAGATGCGGAAACGCCTGTTCAATGGTTACGATCAGAAATTCAACGGCTATGAAAATTACCCGGAAAAGAGTCTCCGGATTTATGAAATCGGCCTTGAAAATGCCGATAATATTGCCGTGAAAAGAAACCTGAAATATCTGACAAGCCACGTTTCCGGTGATACGGGTATTGTGCGGCTAAAAACCGATTTTGTCGAACGTGGCGAAGTGGTTCATATTTATTTCAATCCTTCGATGGTGAAGGTTGAGAAAATTTCAACATTACTTAAAGCGCCAAATCTGGTCGTCTATACATCGAATGGCGAAATGAAGAAATTTACCAATTCATTTGAATTCGTCGGCAAAGGCGTCGTTTTGAAACCATAAAGTCATTTTAGAGAGCGAAACCGGGACTATGGTTTCTCCGAAGAAAATGTCATGAAGAAGGATATCACAATTTCACAGTTCACTAAATGTATAATAGTAATCTTCATAGCGATTTCTTCGCTTTTTGCTGAATCAACCGCGATTTTAAAGGGACACATACAGGATGAAAAAGGTTCGCCGCTTGCGGGAGCGAATGTCATCTTGAAAGAAAACTATGCAGGTACGGCTGCGGATTTAAACGGAGATTTCACGATCCGGACGAAGCCCGGTGATTACACGCTGGAAATTACATTCATCGGTTTTGAAAAATTCCGTGAGAAAATCAATCTTAATGCCGGTGAAACGCTGACCAAACAAGTTAATCTGAAGATCAGTTATTTCGAAATCGGCGGTATCATCGTTGTGGCAGAAAAGGAATTGTTGCCGTCGGAAGCGACGACGAAGACGCGGATTTCTTCGGGAGAAATCGAGCATGTTCAGGCATCCAGCCTTAGTGATGTTCTGAAACTCGTTCCCGGCCAGCGCTTCGATAATCCCGGACTTCAGGATCTCAAACAAGCCTCTATCCGCACCAGTTCAGTGGACGATAAATATTCAAACCGAAACGCCGCTTTTGGAACGCAGGTCATTGTCGATAATGTACCGGTTTCCAATAACGCCAACATGCAGATCGATTCCAAAGTTAACTCCAGCACAGCTCAGTGGACAACGGAAAAGTCCGGCATCGATCTCCGCCAAATCCCGGCTGACAATATCGAGGAGATTGAAGTTATCCGGGGAATTCCTTCGGCAAAATATGGCGATTTGAGTTCGGGAATCATTCATGTTAAAACCAAATCGGAATCGGTTCAGCAACGGTTCAAATACAAATACAATCTCCAGAATCAGGAACTGAATATCAACGGCGGTTTTAAAATCGCCGATCAGTTTTTTAATTACAACGCAAATTATGCCCGTAGCACGCGGGACATACGCATCGAAGATTATGGTTATACGCGCGTATCCGGGCAGGTTTCACACGTCGCTAAACTTTTTAAAAATCTATACACGGTCGATAATCGCCTGTATATGACGCGTACTTTCGACGAACAAGGATTGCGGGAAGGCGACCTGTATCAAACTGAAAAATATAACCGGGATTATATCATTCGATATAATCACCAAAGCCGGTTTATTATAACGCCGAAACAAAAACTCGACATCAGTTATTCGATGAATCTCGACCGACAGAATTCCTATGTCAAAAAATTGATCTCTTCGGACAACACATATATCAGTGATCGTATGACCGAAGGGACTCAGGAAGGACACTATTTCCAGAGCGCTATCTCGAAATTTTGGGTCAAAGGTAAAGCCTGGAACCAATATTTCAGTGCGGAATACAGCGGCACAATGAACACCTGGAATATCGGGCATCGCCTGATCGCCGGCGTCAGCTATCGGCATGAGAAAAATAATGGTCCCGGACGAATTTTCGATCCGAATGTTCCGCCAAGCCTCTCATCGATTTTACGGGATCGTCCGCGTTCGTACGACGGTCTTCCCGCTCTGAAAATTTCCAGCGGATATGTCGAAGACCAGATCGCCGGTAAATTATTTGTGCCCGTTGAACTCAATATAGGGCTTCGTTATGAGCAGTACGGATCGGAAACCGGTGCGTTTCCCAAAAACAATGGCGCCTTTCTGAATCCTCGCTTCAACGCGATTGTCTCGCCGACGGAAAATTCTCAACTCCGGTTTGGATACGGCACCACCTCCAAAGCGCCATCTCTCGCAATGCTGTTCCCGAATCCGATTTATTTCGATCTGGCGGACATCAATCGATTCACCGGCGATTCAACGAGTCTCGTCGTCGTTTCGACCTATATTTATGACCGCGAAAACAAGAACCTGAAAGGATTTCAGCAGATCAAGCGCGAATTAAGTTATGACCAAAAAGTTGGAGGATTAGGATTCACATTAACGGGCTACTCCAATACGACATTCAATGGTTTTGCATCGACGATTATTCGCCCCATTTTTCTTTATAAATACGATTATCCCAACTGGCCTGATTTAACGGGAAAGACAATTAGCGATTCGGTTTACACGACTTACTCCGTCGAAGCCAACTCACAAAACACATACACGCGGGGGCTGGAATTTTCCGTGCAGACCAATCCATTTACACCGTTGAAAATGAAGTTGAGAGTCGAAGCGGCTTACAATTATACCGCCGGCGACCTGAAAGGTTATGAATACAGTGATACATATTTACGAGACACCTCGCTAAATGTAAATGTCAAACCATTCTGGAATGTTGTTAATCCCCGCTCGGAAAATCTGCTGGTGAAT